>JANSXJ010000183.1 GCA_024743015.1 Hyphomonas sp.
CCGGTAACCGGTCGATCACCTTACCATTCAGCTCTCCTTGCTCTTTGCCGGAAATGAAACGCGAAACGGAAATAATATGGCCCGTCTCCTGTATTTCCTTACGTGCACGAAACCCTGTGAACGGGTTGCTCGCGATTTCCGCCACGACGCAAAGGTCTGTTTGCCAATACTGCATGGTATTGACGTCAAAGTTCCAGTCCGATGAAATCGGTGCGCTTGCGAAAACCGGAGAGACCAGTGCCGCGTACTCTTCAGAGCAAACTCTTCGTATTCCCGCATCAATTGACAGCATCGTGTCATCGGAGGATCCACTATTCGATGGAGTGATCATTTCTCTGTGTCTCAAATCTCATTTCCCAGCGTCCCATAAAACGAAGAAAGCTAGAATAGCCGCGCTTGTCATTGTCGTGGTGTCTCAAAACTCTCAATTGGCTCCAGGTCCGCCATCGCAGAAAAATTCAACACAAACTCAATGGCTTTGTGTTAGACCGGACCTCAGGAGGTGGATCACATGGCAGATGGCCCTGCGCTCAAACTGGATGGTTTTTTACCGTATCGTCTCTCGGTTCTGTCGAACGCGGTGTCCCGAAAGATTGCCGGTATCTATGAGCGCGAGTTCGAATTGTCCGTCTGGCAGTGGCGGATCATCGCCGTGCTGGGCGAGCGCGAGGGGCTGACCAGCACCGAAGTCGCGCACCGCACGCTCATGGACAAACCGACGGTCAGCCGCGCCGCCGCCAGCCTGATCGAGCGCGGCATCCTCGAGCGCCATATCGACTCGGATGATCGCCGCCGCGCACCCATGCGGCTGACCGAGGAAGGGCAGGCCATCTATGCCGCCGTGATCCCGCGCGCACTGGAGAGCGAACGGCAACTTCTGGATGCCTTGTCAGCCGAAGAGGCCGAGACGCTGCACAGATTGCTGAGCCGCCTGTCCGCGGTCGTTTCACCCGATAGCCCGCTCTGGGGCGACGAATAATCACTGAGGGACCCGAATGTCTAACGCCCTGATGGACGCGATTTTTTCTGGAATCACCGAACAGCGCCCCGAGTTCAAGAACGCCACCAAGACCTGGTCTGAGACGCTCGAACCCGCCCTGGCCGCACGAGAGGCGGAACGAAAGGCAACCATCGCCAAAGCCCGCAACCGCACAATCACAACGGCCTTGATCGTTGCTGCGTTCGCTTTGATTGCCCTGTTTGCGACAAGCGGCGGCGGTGCCATGTTCATCATCTTCGGCGCCATCGCAATTACGGCGATCGCCAGCGGTGCCTCGTGGATTCCTCTGTTCGCGATGAAGTCCGAGACCAAGAAACTGGTGGTCGGAGCTGCTGCTGAAGCCTTCGGATTTCACTATGAAACCCTGCATCCCGATATGGACGGCGTCGGGGACTGGAAAAGCGCTGGCGAGTGGATCAAGGCGCAATCCTCGGGCGGCGCTGCGGCGAAACTGTTTGGCGGATCGACCGACGATCCAGCGCCAACACCTGCCTTTGATGTCCTCAAGAAGGCCCGACTGCTGCCAAGCTATGACAGCCGCAAGTTTGAAGACTTGATCGAGGGCGACCGCGCCGAAACGCATTTCTCTCTCGTCGAATGCAAGCTAACGGAGCAGCGTGGGTCGGGCAAGAACCGGCGAACGGTCACCACATTCCAGGGGCTTCTATTCCATATCCAGTACCCAGATCGCTTCCTGGGCCGAACCCTGGTCGCACGACAAGGCTGGTGGAAAGGATTCTTTGGCGACAAGGAGTTGCAAAAGGTAGATCTGGTTTCGAAAGAGCTGGAAGACAGTTTCACCATCTACTCCAATGACCAGGTCGAAGCGCGCGCTTTGCTCACACCTGATCGCATGGAACGCCTGATCGCGCTCGAACGACACTTCAAAGGGGGAAAGCTGCGCGGAATCTTTGAAGGCGATCACCTGACCCTGGCCCTAGAGGCAGATGATCAGTTCGAAGCCGGCTCGATCTGGAAGCCGCTAGTGGACCCAGAGCGTTACATCACGGCACTGACCGAGATTGGTCTGGTCTGCGATGTCATTGATGGCTTCCTCACCCGCGAATGGGTGAAAGACAAGCTCTAGGCCGAGAATCGGTCTGCAAAGCAGGCATCGGCGCCGATCTTGTTGAGCACCGTCCCGATTACGCGGCCACCGCGCGCCTGAAGATCCCGGCGGGCAAGCATGATATCCTCAGGCCGCGTTTGATCCGCCTCAGCCACCAGAATAATCGCGTCGACTTCATTGATCAGCGAGAACGCCGCCATTGACCGGTCCAGGGCAGGGGCGTCCACAACCACCCAGTCCGAGATTTTCCGCAGCGCCTTCCACCAATCAGGGCTGGATTTCAGCGTCACCTTCTGCCCGGCATTCAGCCGCTCGGTTCTGAATCGAGTAATCAGTAGCGGAAGGCCGTCAATATCATGCGCGGTTAGCAGCTTGTTCTGTTTCACATCCACCAAACGCGGCGAAACGGCGTAGATCGGATCCTTTCTAAGTGACGCGTCATAAGCGCGGCCAGGCCGACCGATATCCCGAGCGAAGCGCTGTTCAAATCCGCGAAACACATGATTTCGGCGCAAATCCAGGTCGACGAGCCAGGCCTGCTTCTCCGCCCGTCGCGCGGCCAGGCAGGCGAAACTCGACGCCACGCTGGTTGTTCCGGCGCCAGTCGTCGGCGAGACGAACATGATGACCCGGCCATCGTCGGGTGATGACGGCACACGCGTGGCGGAACGCCAGGTATATTCCAGATCCTCACGAAGATCGCGCATAGGCGGTGACGCTTTCAGAGCTAATCGAAAACGCCTAGCATGATCTTGGTTAACGGGGTTTTGCGGCGCTTTAACCCCTGACCCGGCCGATCGCTGCCAGCACCGGCAAGCCGGTCGTCCGCTGAAACGCGCTCGGAGTGGCAAAGCTGCGTGCAGAACGTGCGCGAAGCAGCACTATGACGGCGGCGATAAACAGGGCCGTCAGCACCGAGAGAAGAAAGATTGGCAGGGCAGCGCTGCGGCCCAGTCGAGGGATGGTCGCGGGCTCGGCGATTTTTACACTACCCGCAGCTTGCGGGACGGGGCCTGTTTCGACACCTTGATCTGGCCCGTTCGCAGCCGTGGAAAGGGTTTTCGCCGCAAGAGCGTCGCGTTCTCGCTGCAATGCGCTCCACTCCGCGTCCAGTCCTGTGAAGCGTTCCAGTTTCGCCTCAACCGCAGCGAGTTGGCGCGCGAGCTCAGCGCGCTTCTGGGAGAGCGACTCGGCCTCCGCTTCAAACCTGTTTCGTGAGACTTCCAGCGCCTGATAGGTCGGATTCGGGCCGCGGCGCACCGTGCCCTGGAGCGTGTCTCGAGTCTCAAGACGCGCGCGCAGATCAGCGATCTGAGCCTCCAGCGCCTGCACGCGTTGACTGTCCGGCAAGTAAGTAACCAGAGCCTGATTGCGTTCAATCTCCAGGTCCAGCAGGCGCTCGGCCGTGGAATCCTCGACAAACAGGTTTAGCTCTTTTGGGGTTTCGGTCAGCTGCATTCGGACCCGCCGAAGCTGGCCATTGACGGCCTTTTGTCGTGCTTCAGCGGCGAAGAGTTCGTTAGAGATCAGGGCATGCAGCCCCTGCGCCGTGGCGCGCTCACTTTCGAAGTCGCGGATCGCGTTCTCTCGTAGAAAGGTGCGAATGGCGCCTTCAGCGTCAAGCAACGCGCCTTCAGCGCTCTTCTGTTCCACCGTGCTCTCATCCAGTGGCTGACCCGTGAACAGTTCAGCGCGGCGCTGCAGGTAAACCGCGATAGCTGCGTTGAGCAATTCGGCGGCGACCTGCGGATCTCCATGGAGCACGCTAACATTGACGATGTTCGACTCCGGCACGGCGGTCACCCGGATGGCTTTCTGGAAGGCGTCGACGCCTCTTTGAAAAGCGGCTTCGCGAATGACTGTCCCGCGCTCCGGTGTCCGGTCAATTTCGCGATCCTGGGCCGCGATTATGCCCGGATAGATGCGATCAAGGACGAAGCGGGAAAGTGTGCGCTCGGCAACCAGCCTGGTCTTGATAATTTCCCGTTCGCTCTGGGCCAGTTGATACGCGCTTTGTCCAGGCGTGTCCGATGCAACATAGAGAACTGCGCGCGATTCAAAACTGGCGGGCGCATTCGACGCGCAGACGAAACCGATCACAAGAATTGGCACTGTGATCGCCAGGACCAACCATTTGCTGCGCCAGAACTGGACCAGAAAATCAGACATGCCGAGCGTGGGCCGGATGGGCACATAGCCCGAACCCGCCTGATCGATCCTATCGGATCTCCGGTTCGTATTGTCGGTCATCCACGAAGGCTCCGAGCTCGAATTCTGGTGAATTCTTATTACCTGCTTGATACTTCCTTAAACATTAACACAGACGCTTTGGATTGCTTATTTCACCGCAGATGACCGCTATGAAACGCTTGCTTTGCCTTGCATTTGTTCCGCTGCTTCCTGGCGGATGCCAGTCGGTCGCGCCCGCCGGTCCGGACCTAAGCGTGAGCGAGGTAGCACCGCCTGACAGTCCGGACGTTGCGACGCAGATTCTGGAAGCTGGCGATCGGCTGGAAATCATCGTCTACTCCGCCCCAGAGCTCTCCCGCACGGTCACCATAGCGCCAGATGGCGAGATCCGGTTTCCCTATACAGGCCCGATCCAGACGTCTGGACGAACCCTTGAGGAGATCGAGCAGCTATTGCGCGACACGCTGGCGAGCGAGCTGCGTCATCCTGACGTTGATGTGGTGCTCTCACGGACCGCGCCCGATAGATGCGAGCCCTGCAGTATCGCCGAGGCTACGGGCAACCGCTAATCGGCTCTTTCATCGCCGGGCCATAGCGCTTATGCGAGGGGAAACTCAGTATAGGAGCTTCCTGAAATGGCTGACGCCGAAAACACAATCCTGATGGAAACCAGCAAGGGCAACGTGACAATTGAACTGCGCCCCGACCTCGCCCCCGGCCATTGCGATCGCATTCGCGAACTCGCGCGCGAGGGCTTTTATGATGGAATCATCTTCCATCGCGTCATTGACGGCTTCATGGCACAAGTTGGCTGCCCGAACGGCACCGGCATGGGCGGCTCTGACAAGCCGAATCTGCAGGCCGAATTCAATGCCGAGCCGCATGTGCGCGGGATCTGTTCGATGGCCCGCACAAACCAACCCCACAGCGCCAATAGCCAGTTTTTCATCTGCTTCGACGATGCCGGTTTCCTGGACAACCAGTACACCGTCTGGGGCAAGGTCACAGAAGGCATGGATGTCATCGATGCACTGGCCAAGGGTGAGCCACCGCGCGCGCCGGATTCCATTGTCTCTATGAAAGTTGCCGCAGACAGCTAAAGTTCAGCTTCGATAAACGAGACTGCGCACATGGCTTCGGCAAAATCAGGACGTACAGCACGATGGTGGGGCGGGCGATTGCTCGGCTCACGCATCGCGCGGCTGATTTTTGCCTCCAACCTGGCGGGACTGATCATTCTGATCATCGGCGCGATGGTGCTCAACGAGATGCGCGCCAGTTTCGTCGTCTCGAAGAAACAGGACCTGGTGGGGCAAGCGCAGCTGCTCTCCAACTTGATCGGAGACGATGCGGCATATGGCGAACCGCAACCGATCCTGGATGACGACCTGGCCAAGGACGTGCTTGCCTCCTTGTCTCTGCCGCAAACTTTGCGAGGGAAGATCTACGACACTGAAGCCGCGTTGATTGGCGACAGCTATTTCCTGTCCGATCGGGTCATTGTTGAGAACCTGCCGCCGCTACAAGACCCGGATCAGCTCACGGTCTGGAGCAAAAGCCTGTCCGAATGGGCGGTTTCGGTTCTCGGGTCGTTTCGCCCCTCTGAAGGCGAAGATGCGGTCCGAACCCTGACCTTTGAGGAAGAGTTCGCCGAAGCCATGATCGGGAATGAAGCGGCCAGCCAACGCTTCAATGATCGCGGGCAAAGAATAATTTCAGTTTCTGTGCCGATCCAGCATGTCTCCGCCGTCGTCGGTGTTTTGACCGTGGAATCGAACGACATTGATGCGATTATCCGGGCCGAACGAACCGCGCTCGTCCCATTCATTGCGGTTGCGATTTTGGTGGCGCTTGTAACATCAGCGCTCCTGACCATCGGGATCGCGAATCCGCTGCGCAAACTGGCAAGCGAGGCCGATCGCATTCGAAGTGGTAGCTCAAGCAAACTCGATCTCCCGCGCATCTCCAGGCGACACGATGAAATCGGTCACCTGGCGCAATCGGTCGAAGCCATGACGGCGGCTTTATTTGAGCGGATTACCGCAAACGAGTCCTTCGCGGCTGATGTGGCGCATGAGCTCAAGAACCCGCTCACATCGATCCGCTCCGCCGTTGAAACTGCGGAAATGGTCCAGGATGATCCTGAAAAACGTGAAAAGCTGCGCAGGGTCATCGCGCAGGATGTTCAACGTCTCGATCGATTGATCACGGATATCTCCAACGCTTCGCGCCTGGAGGCGGAAATCACGCGTATCCCAACCGAGCAACTCGATGTTTCCAGGTTCGTCAGAGAAATCGTGCGCACATATGAAGGTCTGGAGCACCAGCGAAACGTGAAAGTCGTGTTCAAGGACGACACAATGGATGCTGGTCTCTCCGTCCGCGGGCGAGAGGGTCCGCTCGGACAGGTGCTCCGCAACCTGATCGACAATGCCCGGTCCTTTTCTCCGGAAGCAGATGAAGTCGTGGTAACGCTGCGCCAAAGTCGCCAGGGGCCGCAAACCACGGCGTGCATCCTGGTCGAGGACAATGGCCCGGGCATCCCGGAAGATAAACTCGAAAAGATATTTGAACGGTTTTACACAGACCGACCCGCCGGTGCCGCATTTGGCAACAATTCGGGTCTCGGACTGTCTATCGTCGCACAAATCGTGGAAACGCATATGGGGACAGTGGTCGCTGCAAATAGAGAATCTGGCGGCGCGCGATTCACCATAGAATTGCCCGCCACATAAGCCGATTCCGAGTTGTTAATGAGAATTGAACGGCCCTATTGAGAATAACACCCGGTTGTGCTATATAAAACTGTCACAACACCATATCCGAGCCATGCATTTGTCGGCACCTGAGAAGAAAAGTTCTCGCCGGCGTCGTGGCTCGTTTGCGTAGAAGAAGAGGTCTCCACATGGCAACAGCAGATACACTGGATTTCGCAGAAGGTCAGAAAATCGTCTATCCTGCCCACGGCGTCGGC
>JANSXJ010000512.1 GCA_024743015.1 Hyphomonas sp.
AGCTGGAAGCAGAAGGCATCACCACTTTTGCGCAGATCGCAAAAATGAAAAAAGCCGACATTGAAGCACTCGAGGAAAAGATCGGTGCGTCTGGTAAGTTTGAGAGCAATGACTGGGTTGCCCAGGCCAAAGAGCTCGCGAAAGGGTAAGATTTCGGCTATAGGCTGAAACGTAAGATTGGAGACCGGATATGGCTCATAAGAAATCAGGCGGCTCGTCGAAGAACGGACGCGATTCAAATCCTAAGTATCTCGGCACCAAGAAATATGGTGGCGAGCACGTAATCCCGGGCAATATCATCATTCGCCAGCGTGGCACCAAGACCTATCCGGGTCGCGGCGTCGGCATGGGCAAGGATCACACCCTCTTCGCGCTCGTCGAAGGGAAAGTGGAATTCTCGCGCAAGCGTGGCAACCGTCAGTTCGTGTCGGTGACGCCGCTTGCGGACGCAGCTGAATAGCGCGGCCCGGTATCGGTCGCCGAGGGGTGGCCAAAGGATCCAAGGGGAGGCAGGCCACTGTCTCCCCTTTTTCTTTGCCCCCCAAGGGAGACCCCAAATGAGCAGATCATTTGAATTCAGGTCTGAACGCTTCCTGATGCGCCCGCCCATGGAACAGGATGCCCGGCAGATCGCGTGTTGCGTCAATGATGCCGAAATGGCGCGCAATCTCGCGCGACTGCCTTATCCCTATGCGCCGAGCGACGCGCTGGACTGGATCGCCTATGCCGACAAAGCGCGGAATCAGGGCAGCGAATACGCGTTTGTGATTACGCACGCTGAAGCCGGGGTGATTGGATCGGTAGGCTTCAATCGCACGTCGGGAGAGGCGTGGGAGATCGGATACTGGGCCGACAAGGCGGTCCAGGGACGCGGCGTCGCGACCGAGGCTGCGCGAGCCTTGCTCGCCTGGGGCGAGGCAGAGTTCGGTGTCACCCGTTTTGTCGCCGGGCACTTTCGGGACAATCCCGCGTCCGGACGCGTGCTGACAAAGCTCGGCTTCGAACGGGTCGGCGAGAAGATGATGTTCAGTCAGGGCCGCGGCGGCAGAGATGCGGCCTGGCGGTATGCACTGAGCCTGCCGAATGATACCGCCTTAGGCGCAGCAGGATAAGGGAGGGAAGAATGGCCAATCCGATCATATTGAGAACGCAACGCCTGGTCCTGCGTCCGCCATTGCCGCATGACGCCCCTCAGATTGCAGAGCGGATCGGCGTCAAGGCGGTGGCGTGGAATCTCGGGCGCGCGCCGTTTCCCTACCAGCTTTCCGATGCGCAGGACTGGCTTGAACGCGTGC
Source organism: Hyphomonas sp. (assembly GCA_024743015.1). Taxonomy (GTDB): domain Bacteria; phylum Pseudomonadota; class Alphaproteobacteria; order Caulobacterales; family Hyphomonadaceae; genus Henriciella. The sequence goes on from JANSXJ010000512.1 coordinate 1,296, forward strand.
CCAAGGGCTGGGTCGAGGACACGGCCTATGTGCTTGTGATCACCCACGCCGAACATGGCGTGATCGGCTGTGTCGGTCTCGACCTCAAGCCCATGGATGTATGGGAGATCGGATACTGGTTGGGTCAGGACTGGTGGGGCCAGGGTTATGTAACTGAAGCAGCGCAGGCCGTTATGGATTGGGCAGAGATGGAAATGGACATTCAGCGCTTCGCTTCCGGGCATTTCGCGGACAATCCTGCATCCGGCCGCGTCTTGACCAAACTCGGCTTTGACCCTTGCGGCGAGGTCGAATTGTTCGGTCGGGCGAGGGGGCGGAAAAGCCCGGCTGTACGCTACACCAAAGGGACCGATCCCGACCTGGCCTTGCGTCTTGCGGCACATTAGAGAAGAAGAGCGGTCATGAAGTTCCTCGATCAGGCAAAAATCTACGTCAAAGCCGGCCATGGCGGAAATGGCTGCGCCTCTTTCCGAAGGGAAGCCTATGTCGAGTTTGGCGGCCCGGATGGCGGCGATGGTGGTCGAGGTGGGCACGTCTATGTCGAGGCGGTTGAGGGGCTCAACACGCTGATCGACTATCGCTACCAGCAACACCACTTCGCCGAGCGCGGCGGACACGGTATGGGCAAGCAGCGCCACGGCCGCGGCGGCGCAGACAAAATCATCAAAGTTCCTGTCGGAACACAGATCTTCGAGGAAGACCGCGAAACCCTGATTGCCGATCTGACCGAGGTCGGCCAACGCATCATGGTGGCGGAGGGTGGTAATGGCGGCTGGGGCAATATTCGCTTCAAGACCTCAACCAACCAGGCGCCGCGCCGCGCCAATCCCGGCGAACCTGGTGAAGAGTTCACGCTCTGGCTGCGACTGAAACTGATCGCGGATGCGGGCTTATTGGGACTTCCCAATGCGGGAAAGTCGACATTTCTCAGCCGCG
>JANSXJ010000222.1 GCA_024743015.1 Hyphomonas sp.
GGCGCCGGACCAGAAGACCTGGTCGGCGTAGAGCCGGAAGGCGCGCCAATGCAGAACATGGGCTTTGGTTGGATGACCAGCCACGGCACAGGCAAGGGCGACGACACCACGACCGCGGGCTTCGAAGGTCCATGGACCCCGACTCCAGACAAGTGGGACATGTCTTACTTCGAAAACCTGCTGAAATATGAGTGGGAACAGGTAAAGAGCCCTGCTGGACACGTTCAGTGGCAGCCAAAACCAGGCCAGGGAGCACCTGAAGCTCCAATGGCGCATGACCCGTCCAAGACTCAGCCTCTGATGATGACGACGGCAGACATGTCGCTGAAAATGTTCCCGGACTATGCGAAGATCTCGGCTGATTTCCTCGCCAATCCGGACAAGTTTGCCGATGCCTATGCCCGCGCCTGGTTCAAGCTGACCCACCGCGATATGGGGCCCAAGAGCCGCTACATCGGGCCAGAAGTGCCGGAAGAAGATCTGTTGTGGCAGGACCCGATTCCAGCCCATGTTGGTCCTGTAATCAATGATGCTGAAATCGCGGAGTTGAAAGAGAAGATCCTTGGATCTGGCTTGAGCGTGTCTCAGCTGGTCAGCACTGCCTGGGCGGCAGCCTCCACCTATCGTGACTCCGATAAGCGTGGCGGTGCCAATGGCGCGCGTATTCGCCTCGCCCCTGCCAAGGACTGGGACGTCAACGTCAAGTCTGGCGTTGGTGAAGTGATCGCCAAATTGGAAGCGATCCAGGCCGATTTCAACTCAAGCGGCACGATGGTGTCTCTGGCCGACCTGATCGTACTCGGCGGTTGCGCGGCGATTGAGAAAGCGTCTGGTGCCAGCGTTCCATTCACGCCGGGCCGGACCGACGCGACGCAAGAGCTGACAGACACAGAGTCCTATGACGTGCTTGAGCCAAAGGTCGATGGGTTCCGTAACTATAATGAAAGCGAAGATCCACGCGCGACGGAAGAACTGCTCGTTGACAAAGCGGCCCTGCTGACGCTGAGCGCACCGGAAATGACCGTTCTGGTCGGTGGTCTGCGGGTCCTCGGCGCGAATGCTGCAGACTCGACCCATGGCGTGTTCACCGACAATGTCGGCACGCTCAGCAATGACTTCTTCGTCAACATTCTCGACATGGCGAATGAGTGGGTTGCAGATCCATCCGAGGAGCTGTTCGAAGGTCGCGATCGCAAGACAGGCGCTGTGAAGTTCACCGGAACACGGGCCGACCTGGTCTTCGGATCGAACTCTATCCTGCGTTCAATTGCCGAAATCTACGCTCAGAACGATTCCAAAGAGCGCTTCACGCGTGACTTCATCAAAGCCTGGGACAAGGTGATGATGCTCGACCGGTTCGATGTGAAATAGGGTTGAGTTACCCAGACACTTGAAAAAGGCGGCCTCGAAAGAGACCGCCTTTTTTGTGTTGCGCCTCCGCTTCCACCTTGTCCGCTTATCCCGGCGAATGCCGGGATCTCGTGTCCCACTTCCTCAAGTCTTCAATTGAGATCCCGGGTCAGGCCCGGGATGAGCGGCGTGGGAGGAAGCTATCCTGGGCACGTCATCACGGCCGTAGCGCCGGGACCAGCGGAACTCTAAAGAACGCTCGGATCAGTCTTGCTTAGGCCGCTTCCTGATCCGCTTCCGCCGGATCATAGTTCAGGATCGGTCCCAGCCACCGTTCCGCCGTTCGTAGCTCCATGCCTTTTCGTTTCGCATAGTCCTCGACCTGATCGCGCTCGATACGCCCAACGGCGAAGTACACGCTTTCCGGGTGGGCCATGTAGAGGCCAGAGACCGAGGCCGCTGGCGTCATGGCGAAGCTTGAGGTCAGCTCCATGCCGATCCGGTCTGCCTCCAGCAAGCGGAACAGGGTCTCTTTCTCGGTATGGTCCGGCTGGCACGGATAGCCGGGCGCCGGGCGAATGCCGGAATAGGCCTCCTTGATCAGGTCGGCATTGTCGAGCGCTTCGTCAGACGCGTAGCCCCAATGGGTCTTGCGCACCTGTTCGTGCATATATTCAGCCATGGCTTCGGCAAACCGGTCGGCGAGAGCTTTGACCATGATGGCGGAATAATCATCGGCCTCGGCTTCGAACCTCTTGGCGATCTGTTCGGCTTCCGGGCCAGCCGTTACGGCGAAGCCGCCAATATGGTCGCCCTGCTCTGCGATAAAGTCCGACAGCGCGAAATTGGCGCGTTGATTGTCCTTCACCATTTGCTGGCGAAGCGTGTGGAACGTATCGCCAGTCTCTAGCTTGATGTCATCGCCTTTGCGTTCAGCGCCCCAGAATCCGATCACGGCTTTTGGCTTGAACCAGTCCTGTCCGAGGATTTGCTGCATCATGTTTTCGGTATCGCGCCAGAGGTCGCGCGCGGCTTCGCCAACAATCTCGTCCTCGAGGATTTGCGGGAACCGTCCGGCCAGGTTCCAGCTGGAGAAATAGGGCGTCCAATCAATATAGCGTGCCAGTTCTGATAGATCGAAATCTTCGAAGACTTTGGTGCCGGTAAAGCTCGGGGCTGGCGGCGTCGGGGCTTCAAGCTTGTGCGCATGGCTGCGCGCCACGTTGATCGGGTGGCGCGGCTTGGGCGGTCCACCCGCGCGGCTGTCGCGCATGCGTTGATACTTGGCCTGCGCCGTCTCGACGAAGAGCGGGCGCTCTTCATCTGAGAGCAGGGCAGAGACCACGCCGACGGCGCGGCTCGCATCGGTGACATGAATGGTCGGGCCATTGTCGCGGGCGGGGTCGATCTTGACTGCCGTGTGCGCCGGGGATGTGGTTGCCCCACCAATAAGGAGCGGCTGCTTCATCCCGGTGCGCTGCATCTCGCGGGCGACATAGACCATTTCGTCCAGGCTTGGCGTGATCAGACCCGAGAGACCGATAATGTCGACTTTCTCTTCTTCCGCTTTGGCGAGGATATCCTCGCACGGGACCATGACGCCCATATCGACAATCTCGTAGCCGTTACAGGCGAGCACGACGCCGACAATGTTCTTGCCGATATCGTGCACGTCGCCTTTGACGGTCGCCATCAGGACTTTGCCGTTCGACGCATCGACGGTGCCGAGTTCGACCTTCTCGGCTTCCATGAAGGGGTCGAGATAGGCGACGGCGGCTTTCATCACGCGGGCCGATTTCACGACTTGTGGAAGAAACATTTTTCCCGATCCGAACAAGTCGCCGACCACGTTCATACCGTCCATCAGCGGGCCTTCAATGACGTGGAGAGGGCGCGCTGCCGCGGCGCGGGCTTCTTCGGTATCTTCCTCGATGAATTCGGTGATGCCGTTGACCAGCGCGTGCTCAAGCCGCTTGTTCACATCGGCTTCGCGCCACGACATGTCCTTTTCAGCGCTCTTGCCTTTCTGACCACGGAACTGTTCGGCATAGTCGACAAGGGCTTCGGTCGCGTCGTCATTGCGGTTGAGGATGACGTCTTCGACCAGCTCGCGGAGCTTCGGTTCGATCTCGTCATAAATGTCGAGCTGTCCCGCATTCACGATGCCCATGTCCATCCCCGCGGGGATGGCGTGATACAGGAAAACCGAGTGCATGGCGCGGCGCACCGGCTCATTGCCCCGGAAGGAGAATGAGACATTCGAGAGCCCGCCCGAAATGTGACAGCCTGGGCAGGTCTCCCGGATCACTTTGGTCGCCTCGATGAAATCAACCGCGTAATTATTGTGCTCTTCGATCCCGGTCGCGACGGCAAAGATGTTCGGGTCGAAGATAATGTCTTCAGCCGGAAAGCCGACCTCCTCGGTGAGGATCTTGAAGGCGCGCTGACAGATCTCGATCTTGCGCGGGGCCGTGTCGGCCTGGCCCACCTCGTCAAACGCCATGACCACGACAGCCGCGCCATAGGACAGGCATTTACGCGCCTGTTCGCGGAACTGGTCCTCGCCCTCTTTCATCGAGATCGAGTTGACGACCGCCTTGCCCTGCACGCATTTCAGACCGGCTTCGATGACTTCCCATTTCGAGCTGTCTATCATCACCGGCACGCGCGCAATGTCGGGTTCAGCGGCGATCAGGTTGAGGAAAGTGCGCATGGCCTCGGCACCGTCCAGCATGCCCTCATCCATGTTCACATCGATGATCTGGGCCCCGTTCTCGACTTGCTGACGCGCGACCTCGACCGCTGTCGCATAATCGCCATTGACGATCAGCTTCCGAAACCGTGCTGACCCGGTGACATTGGTACGTTCGCCAATATTGACGAAATTCTGGGAGGCGGAAGTGATCATATCTTATTTGTCTCGAAATCTGACGAGTCCGTTTTGCCAGCGAAAGCTGGCATCTATGGCGGCTGGCTGATGTCTCAACCGCCAGGGGTCCTGACTTGCGTCAGGAAAACGGGAATCGAATGGCGTTATCATCAAACTTCCAAAATTGTCTCAAAGCTTCCGATCAGCATACGTTTGCCGTCAAAAGGCATGGGCAGGTCGCTGTTAAAGATCGGGTCCGCCATGCATTGTTCCATGCCTTTGTCGCGCGCCTCTTTAGAGGGCCATTCAATCCAGGAGAAGACGATCACTTCGCCCGGCTTGGCTTTTACGGCCAGCGGGAAAGATGTGACCTCACCATCCGGCACCTCGTCGCCCCAATTGTCCATGATCCGCAAGGCGCCATACTTTTTGAAGACGGGGCCGGTGACGCGTGCGTGCTCGAGATACGCCTCTTTGTTTTCAGCCGGTACAGCCGCCACGAAGCCGTCAATATAGGTCATCAGCTTCCCTCCCGCACGAGGCCCGTGAGGCCATCAATGCTTTCCGCGTTCTTCTGGTAGCGGCTCTCGATCCATTCCTCGGTCGACTTATTGTCGACATAGCGGGTCAGCTGATCGCGCTCACCCTTAAACTCATAGAACGGCACACCCCAGCCGCAGCTATCCTGAATGCGGTTGAGTTTGACCTTGAACACACCGCGGGCGCGCTCGAAACCGGGGAACAGGCCAAGCATTTCATCCCATTCCGCGTGGTGCGGATTGACCACTTCACCCGTTCCGAACAGGCGCAGGATGTTGGCAGGCCCCTCAAAGGCGCAAAACATGATGGTGATACGGCCATTTTCCTGCACATGGGCCTGCGTCTCAATGCCGGAACCGCCAAGGTCGAGCCAGGCGACCGTCGTGTCATCAATCACTTTGAACGCATCATAGCCCTTTGGTGACAAGTTGATGTGCCCGTCACCAGACAGCGGCGCGGATGCCACGAAGAACATCTTCTGCTTTTCGATAAAGCTGATGATGCGGTCATCGAGTTTGTCATAGACTTTCATGGGCGGTCTCCTTGTGCGCGATGCGCTTTAAGATGCCAGTTCAAAGGGTTCGAGGCCAGACAGGCGCATCGTGTTTTCGCTGGCGGCGGGATCGCGTGGCTTCACGCCTTCGACCGCTTGGGCAATGGCCGAGATGTGCTCCGGAGTGGTCCCACAGCAACCGCCAAGAATATTGACCAGGCCATCCTGCGCCCATTGGCCGACTTCGCCCGAGGTTTCATGCGGCTCTTCATCATATTGGCCCATCTCATTCGGCAGGCCGGCATTTGGATAGGCTGCAACCAGCGTATCCGCGATCCGCGAAATGGCCGCAATGTGCGGCCGCATCAGGTCGGCGCCGAGCGCGCAATTGAAGCCTACGGCAAAGGGTTTGGCATGACGGACCGAATTCCAGAACGCCTCGACGGTCTGACCCGAAAGCGTGCGCCCCGAGCGGTCGGTGATTGTGCCGGAGATCCAGATCGGGAGTTTCTCCAACCCGTCCGCTTCAAGATCCATGATCGCCTTGATCGCGGCTTTGCAGTTCAATGTGTCGGTGATGGTCTCGATCAGGTAGAGGTGTACACCGCCTTTGTTGAGCGCTTCGATTTGCTCCCGATAGGCTTGATAGACCTGATCAAATGTCACTTCGCGCGCACCGGGATCGTTCACGTCCGAACTCATCGAAAGCATCTTGTTGAGCGGCCCGATCGAGCCAGCGGCAAAGCGCGGCTTGTGGGGTTCTTTCTCGGTCCAGCGGTCTGCGGCGGCTCGGGCGAGCTTTGCACCTTCGAAATTGATATCGATCACCGATTGCAGGTCGAGGCTGTAATCATCCTGCGCAATGGTCGTGGCCGAGAACGTATTGGTCTCGGAAATATCCGCGCCCGCCCCGAAATAGGCGTCGTGCAGCTCGGTCACGCGTTCCGGACGGGTCA
>JANSXJ010000241.1 GCA_024743015.1 Hyphomonas sp.
AATACTTATTTCCGTGTATCAGGAATTTGATTCTTTTTTCGGAAATCAAAATGACTTTGAAACCCTCCCCGTGGACGTTTTATGCGCAGGTGCTTTCACGGGCATTGAACGAACTTGAATCCGCCTGCACGGCGGCGCCTGAAAGTCCGGAATACAAGTTCTATCGATCGGAAGCTCCGGTCGTTCTGGAAGAAGCGCGTGAAGCCCTCGCCGCCTTGAAACATCATGTGCGCGACCTCGAACTGGCGCAGCCCGAAAACAAAGCGAATCCGACCCACCACTAGGTCCTCCAACGTCAAGCTTGATTATCGTCCACCATCCGCACATGGTGTCGCCAACGACCGACAGAGGCGGAGAATTTCATGGCTATGCAGCACCACATTTCGAAATCCAATCTGCGCGAGACGCAGTGGGTCGACCAGCCCGCGGGCGATTTGGCGGATGGAGATGTCCGCCTGCGCCTTGATGCGTTTGCGCTCACAGCCAACAATGTCACATACGCCGCTTTTGGTGGCGCCCCCATGCATTACTGGAATTTCTTCCCGGCGGGAGATGACGCTCAGGGGCGCGTCCCGGTCTGGGGGTTCGCTACGGTCGCCGAGTCAAAAGCCGACGGCATATCCGAAGGGCAACGCGTGTATGGCTATTTTCCGATCTCTGAGGAGCTCATCGTGAGCCCGACACGGGTGTCTGAGCGCGGATTCATGGATGGCGCCGCGCATCGCCAGGGCCTTGCGCCAATCTACAACGCCTACGCTTTCACCTCGACAGATCCCGCTTATCTGGAGGGGGCTGAGCCAGAGCAGATGCTATTTCGACCACTTTATCTGACCGGATGGATGATCTGCGATTTCCTGATGCAAGCCGATCCACGCCCGGACGCTGCGCTGATCTCCAGCGCCTCATCGAAGACTGCAATTGCCGCCGCCCACAGCTTGCAGCGCCAAGGCGTTCGCACCGTCGGCATCACGTCCCCGCGAAACGTCGAATTCGTCAAGAAAACCGGCTTGTATGATGATGTAATGACCTATGACGATGTCAGTTCCTATACCGGCTCAGGTACAGTTGCCTACGTCGATTTTGTTGGGCGTCCCGAGCTCACGAAAACCGTCCACGTCGCGTGTGGCGACAGCCTGGCGCACAGCATGATTATCGGCGCTACCGATTGGGAAACCGACCGCGTGCCCACGGCAGACCTTCCGGGGCCAACTCCGACCCTGTTCTTCGTTCCGGATTATGCCGCCAATCGCGCAAAACAGCTGCCACCCGGCGAGCTCGACGCTCGAACAGGAAAAGACCTGGTCGCGTTCTACCCGGTTTCACGATCCTTTGTGACACCGAAAATCGTGGAAGGTACAGACGCGATCACGCAGGCCTGGCTGGAGACCGTTGAAGCGAACGTTCCCGCCGATCTGGGTCTGGTCTGTAAGTTCTAGTTTTCGCGTTCGCGTACTATGAACACAGTGCGCTGATTTCGGGCGCGCGCTTCAGCCGTGTCGCTGGTATCCACTGGATTTTGCGCACCAAACCCCCGCGCTTCAATGGAATCTCGATCGGCGAAAATTGACAGCTGGTCTCGGATCGCAGAGGCGCGGTTTTGAGATAGTTCCAGCACGTCCATTTCGTCTGAAGGTCCAGAAGCGTGCTGCCGGATTTCGATCTCATAATCGCGGCAAAGGCTGGCCACGCCGGCGAGTGCGTCCATAAGCGGCTTGCTTGAATTCGCGACGATCGCCTCGCCTTCGACAAAGGCTATGGACTGGTCATCCATCGTTTCGAAAAAAGCATTGTCGCATTCAATCAGAGAGGGTGCGTCACCAAGCGTCAGCAAGGCTTCACCAACCGGTTCCTGCTGTCCGGCAACGGATATCGCGTCGACAGCAACATATTCGGTGTCATCATCATTCAGCTGGATACTGATCGCATTCATGGCAGCGCGGTAGGCGTCCTGCTTGGTTGCCTCATCCGGCGCCATCCCATGCAGAACGACGACCTGATTTTTGACGTCGGCCTCTAACCAGGAGATCCGCATCGCCGCGAAGGCATCCTCCAGCGTCGAGGAGACTTCAGTGTTCTGAAACCTCAGCTCGATATTATTGACGACCCGCTGAACCATGTCGCCGACCATCGGATCTTTCTCGAAAGCATCCCTGGCATTTCGGAATCCATCGATTCGGCTGGCTTCGCTCGGAGCAAGCCCGCCAATCGTTGCGGTTTGGCCGTCCCACGCCACGGTGAGCCACGGGAAACCCTGCCCGGCGAGGCTGCGCCCGACACGCTGCGCCGTCAGGATTGGTTGCTCCCCGACCGGTTCATCCAGCGAAGACACCGCGACCAATTTGCCGTTGATGAACTGGAAGAACTGCCCATCCGGAATGTCGACGCATTGGGCGGCTTTGGTCAGATCCGCATCGCTGGTCGGGTTGCAAGCCGCAAGGCCTGCGCCCAATACAATCGCAATCACGCCAGTGCGCGTTGAATGCATATCTCGCCCCAAATCTCTACTCTACCTCTGAAATCTAGCTCTGATCGCGGGTCATTGAAAGGGAACGCGTGGGATTACCGATGGTATTCTTCGCCATTCTTGATGACAAATTGGACAGATTTCAGCGCCGAGATGTCTTTGAGAGGATCATCCTCCAACACCACCATGTCTGCGAACTTTCCGGCCTCGAGCGTGCCGATCTGATCGGCCATTTCCAGATGCTCCGCCGCAACGATTGTCGCTGCACGAATAGCTTCCTCTGGCGTGAACCCTGCTTCGACCATCAGCACGAACTCTTCCGCATTATCGCCATGCTTGGAAACACCGGTATCTGTTCCAAACGCGATGTTCACCCCGCCCTCGCGTGCGCGGCGAAGCATATCCAGCATCAACGGGCCAATGACCGCGGCTTTTTCTCTGGATGGTGCCGGTAGCCAGGCCTGATCAGTCCAACCTGTGACGGTGACACCCGCCAGCACCGTGGGCACCAAGGTCCCTCCGGTCGACTTGAACAGCTCAATCGTCTCATCGTCGAGATAGGTGCCGTGCTCGATCGATTGCACGCCGTTTCGCAGAGCAGCTTCGATACCGCCTTTGCCGTGTGCGTGCGCGGTGACTTTACGGCCCATCATCTCTGCCGTTTCAACAATCGCTGCGATTTCATCATCGAAGAATTGTTGCTCCAGGCCGGCTCTGGTGTTTGAGAGCACGCCGCCCGTCGCGGTGATCTTGATGACGTCTGCGCCGGAGCGGATGGTTTCGCGCACAGCGCGGCGGCAATCGTCGGCTCCGTTACATGCGTTTGGACCCGTAAAGACTTTGGTCAGCGCCGGCGAGAACCCGTTCGCATCGCCGTGTCCTCCGCTTGGCGTGATCGCGGCCCCAGACGCACGAATTCGGGGCCCCGGAACCTTGCCAGCCCGGATCGCGTCTCGGAGCGAGAAAATCGCTTCATTGGCACTGCCGACATCCTGAACCGTGGTGAAGCCTGCCAGAAGTGTTGTCTTCGCAAAGGATGCCCCGTTCAGCGCAGCGTCGACTTCAGAATCGCTCAAGAAGTTCAGGCGCATCGTCGGAGAGAACTCACTGGTCAGGTGCACATGGCTGTCTATCAGACCTGGGATCACATACGAATCTCGCAGATTGATCACATTTGTGGAGTCTGACTGATCTTTGAAGCCCCGCTCTATACGGACAATGCGTCCATTCTCGATCGTGATGGTGCGGTTCTTCAGGTAGCCCTCACCCGGCTGCGCAAGCACATAGCCTGCTTCGATCACTGTCGTCGTTTCCTGAGCCCCCGCGCCCGCAACAAATGTCAGTCCGGCCAGCGCGCCCAGACAGGCTTTCGCGAATGATTTCATCGTACTCTCCCGTTTTCAGTACCTTGAACCTCGCCGCTACGTTCGACAAGTCCAAGAGCGGCCCGGGCCTTGGATTCGCCGGAATCTTCGAGCATGTTTGTGGCGTCAGGAAAGGATCCAAGATGAGATCATGGTTGTTTGCGCTGCTGGGCGCACTAGCGATTGCTCCATTCGCACAAGCTCAAGCCCAGCCCCACGCGCAGGCGGAAGGCGCGCCCGCGTTCGACCGCCCAGACGCAAAGACCGACCAACTGGTCGAGCAGTGCCTTGCAACCGAGGGCGTCACCATGCTCGAGGGGACGGACGTTATTTGCTACAATGCAGCGATCTTTCCCGAACAGTTCCTGAAACTGAATGCCCTGCCGGAAGCCAGCCGGATCATCATAACCAGCCCAGGCGGAAACGTGGCCACGGCGCGCGGCATGAGCACCATTCTGGACAATCGCGGCGAACCAGCCGTGATCGCCGGACAATGCATGTCCGCCTGCGCCATGGTCATTCTGCCCGGTCTGGACGAGGTTCATATTCACCATACGGCGCATATTGCGGTGCATGGGATAACGATGATGGATTACCGCACCTGGTGGGGCTGGCTCAAGGATGACGCCCCGCCTACCCCCATCGCGCTCATGTCGGCGCAGCTTGGCTATGATTTCGGCTATGTGATGCACCGCAGCGGTGCCGATCACATGCGCGATCACCTTGAGGGTCAGCATGTTGATGTCGCCTATATCGAGCGGATCAGCGATCAAATGCTGGACGCTGCGCTCGATTTTGAGTGCCGGGTCGACCCGAAAGACTATTGGGGCATGCTCGACGCGGATCATGTTCGCGCGTTTCTGGGCGATCGCATCATTCGAATGGAAGCCTTCGCGCAATCCTGGAGCGATCCTAACAATCAGATCTACAGGGACATCACGCAGCCGATTTCCGATCACACCTATATCTTCAAGGATGATCTGGCGGACGCTGACTGCTAGAGCGCGCTGCCTCCTTTCGACATTCAAACAGAGAGGCTCTCCCTATTGCAGGCCAGATGGAGTCGTGTCATTAGTTGCAAATCATTCTCATTTGCAGGAGAGTCTTATGTGTTATCACTTCCAGTCCGGCGATATGCTCGAATGGCTGAAAACTCAGGTGCGCGTCATTGAAGCCTGGCGCGAAGACGTGGCCAGCCGGCCAGACCTCGATCTGGATTTGATCACGCGGATTGAGCAGCATTATCAATGGCTGACCGCTGAAGTCGTGAACCTGGAGAGAAGCGTAACCAGGCGCGCGACCTCACCGGTATTCGGCAAGCTTCGCGCGGTCTAGCTTAGGCCAGTAATTCCGGCGGATAGTCTTCGTAGGAATGCTTCAGTACACCATGATTGAGCAGTGTCTCGGCTTTCTGAACTGTGCCCGTCGCATCAAAAATTCGGGTGCGGGTCCAGTAGTTCTCTGTGCGTCGCCCCTGTGACAGCGCGACAATCTCACGGCGAATGAGGTATGGCTCATCGACGAAGACCGGGCCGTCCAGATAGCGAATTTCCAGATCCGCAAACAAGCCAATCGCGGGGCCTTTTACGGGAAACCCGGCTAAACGATTGGTGTACTCGGCGAGCACGCTGATCATCTCCGTCGGGATGATGGCCCGTCCCCAGGGAGACGCTTCTGCCTGATCATACCACGGTGAGCGTTCGGTAATCTTCTCAAGCTTTTCATTCAGCGAGAACGGATAAAGTGCGCCCATATTCTGGTCCGCTGCCATCCGGATCGGTTCATCCTGTTTGCCGACCATGCCAACGGTCAGATCGGAAAGGATCACCAGCTCCCCTGCTGGTCGAAGCTTCTCCATCCGGGCTTCCAGCAAGGTCTGACCATGATCGGG
>JANSXJ010000467.1 GCA_024743015.1 Hyphomonas sp.
AATCCCTCTCTCCCCCTGAGCGTCGCTAGGTTGATAATTCTCACTCCAATCATCTTGGCGGCTCCCAAACGGGGGTCGTTTCTTTTTGGGGGATGAAAAACCGGCCTGTCGCGATCTGGTTTTACCATTCGGCTGTCCCAGAACGGCACAAAAGAAAAAGGCGCGACCATTTCGGTCACGCCTTGAAAAGTGATTGCAGCGTTTCCTCCCAGAAACTTGCACCCCCTGTATCGCCATAATGTCGCAGGTCGTCAAGCGATTTATGACACCTGCTTAACAAATTTTTCGAACACTTGGTTTTCCGGATCGAAGACCTGGTTTACTGTTGTAATCGCAACAGATCCCGCACCAATTCTGGCCAGGTGCCGAGCGGCTTCTCTGGCCTTGGATGCGGGGCACAAAGCCGCGCGATCATTCAGCGAATTTAGTCCGAGCGCGGTCATTTCTGCTTCGCTGACCGGATTGGAAAGCTCCAACCGTGCCAGTGTGGTCGCCCGGGCTGTAGCCGCCACCCCGTCCAGCAAAGACCGAAGCGGGGCCAAAGTCGCCTCCGACCACTCAGCTTTCAATGACGCCGTTAATGCAGCCTGACTTTTAAGAATCACACCATCCTGCAGGATCTTCAATCCATTGGCTTTCAACGTGGCGCCGGTTGAGGTGATGTCCACGATGACCTCCGCCGACCCGGCAGCGGGTGCAGCTTCAGTTGCGCCTGCGCTTTCGACCAGCCGATATTCCCCAACCGCCCGCTCGGCAAAGAATCGCCGCGTCAGATTGAGATATTTCGTCGCCACTCTCATCCGGCGTCCGTGGCGCTCGCGAAACAAGGCACCAGCCGCTTCCAGATCCGCCATGGTTTCAACATCGAGCCAGGCCGCAGGCACGGCCACAATCACATCTGCGCCGCCAAAACCGAGTCGGTGCAAGACGTCGAAATCGGCCGTCGCGGACGACGAAAGATCATTCAACAGATCCTCGCCTGTGATGCCGAGATGGATTTGCCCCTCAATCAAGCCCGTCGCGATTTCGCGCGCTGAAAGCAGCATCACGTCGACATCGCCAAGCCCTTCGAGTTCGGCGCTATACCCGCGACCACCCCCCTTCTGGCGCAGCGTGAATCCGCTCGCAGCCAGCCAGTCTTCGGACTTCTCCTTCAACCGCCCCTTGGACGGAATCGCAATTGACAGGCGGCTCATGTGCTGGCTCCCGAAATGGTTTCGAGGCGGTGCGGAATGACAATCCCGCCAATCGCTGTTGCGGTCACCGTGCCGCCGGAGAGGTCAGAGAGCAGCGAATCATACCGCCCTCCTGCTGCGATGGGACGCTGCATAGCGGTGGCACTGCCCCCCGACGCAATCTCGAATACAAACCCATCATAATATGTGAAGCGCCGACCGAATCGCGTGGCGAACTTCGCCGCGCCAAACAGGTTGGCGAACTGCGATCGCGCCAGGCGCTCGGTGCGCAATGAGAAGGTCTCCAATAAACCATCCAGACCTTTCAGCCCCGCATCACCCGCCAGCTTAAACAGCGCCGCAGGCGCGTCCTGGAACGACAGATCGAGAGAAAGCAGCGCGGTCAGAAACTCATCCACGTCGGACGACAAGCTCGTCTCAGTCGCAGATGCCGCCTGCTGCGACAGGCGCTCAACCACTTCATCGGACGTGCGTTCGCCGACGGGCTGTAACCCTGTCATGGCGTAAATGTCTTCCACGAAAGCCGTAATCTCTGCCCGGTCCATGCCCTTCAGACGATGTGCAATTCCGGCTTGGCTGTCGGCGTGACCCGACAAATATGCGCGCACCCCGCCTTCCTGACGGAAGGCCCGCTTGAGACCGGCAGCCACGTCGTCCGGCAATCCGAGTGCATCGACGAAACCTGGAAAGATGGAGAGATCACCAAACGCGGTTTCACCTGACGCAACGCCCGCCGCGATGCATGCCTCGGCCAGGGTTTCAAACAGCCAGACATCTTCGTCGACACCGCGCGGCGCGGCAAACCGCTCCAGGCCGATCTGTTCGTACTCCACCGGCTCACCCACAAGCGATGGCAATCGAAAGACAGGGCCGCGATAGCGCCGGATCGATTCCCCTGCGGGATGGCTGTCACGTGCTGAAATCTCGGCCTGTGCGACCGGCAGCGTCAGATCGGGACGCAGTGCCCATTCGCGTCCATCACCGTCGGCGAAAGTACATATCCGGCTACGCACCACTTCGCCGGACAGTTCCAACGGCACGGCAGCTTCGATGATCACCGGAACATCGACACTGTCGCCGCCGCGCTTGGCGATGGTCGAAAAAATCAGGTCGGAGAGGCTCATTGATCCGCCTCCAGGATGGCCTGAATACGCGCGACCATGTCTGCGCGCGGCGCTTCGAATTGGCCGGGGCGCGCTTCGCGGTATTCCTGATTGCTGGCAATCGCAGCCGCCTGGCGCGCGCCCTCCTTCAGGTCCTTGATCGTCACCACGCCCTTTTCCAGCTCGTCGCTGCCAACCATGACAACCGCCGGGGCACCGCGGCGATCGGCATATTTCATCTGCGGACGCATGCCGGAACTCCCCATATAAGCCTCTGCCCGGACACCGGCTGAGCGCAGCTCAGTGGCGAGTTTCAGCGCTTCTGAAGGGTCCTCGCGGTCCATGTTCAACACGACGACAGGACCATTGAGCGCGCCGATCGCGCCGCTGATGGAGAAAGC
>JANSXJ010000212.1 GCA_024743015.1 Hyphomonas sp.
GCCGACACCGACATGGCCGACCGCTTGCTGGTGGTCGAAGCCATCACACCGGGCGGAAACTCCTCAAGCTATCCGCCCCACAAGCACGATCAGGACGACTTGCCGAGGGAGTCGCAGCTCGAAGAGGTCTACTTCTACCATATCCGGCCCGAGCAGGGATTTGCCTTCCAGCGGGTTTACACGGACGACCGGTCTATCGACGTGGCCGTGACGCCCGAAGACGGCGATGTCGTCCTGGTGCCCAAGGGGTACCACCCCGTTTCCGCCCCGCATGGCTATGAAGTGTATTATTTGAACGTCATGGCGGGCCCCAAGCGCGCTTGGAAAACGCACACAGCCAAGGAGCATGCCTGGCTGCTAGACGCCTGAATTGTCCACTTTGACCCATGACGAGCCATTGTCGCCGCTGTCGGCACAGGCGTTCATGAACCGGACCCCGATGAGCCCGTCGACGCCGCTTGGATAATGGCAGCTCGTAAGGCGTTCATGTTCGCCCGCCCGCCGCGCTGCAATGGCAGTGCCTATCTCGGCATAGAGGTTTGACCATGCATCGGTCAGGGCCTCACCATGGCCTCGCGGCAGATGCGTCCACCTTTCCGCCGCAGGCGACATCCCCGCACCCTGCCCGCGCAGGTAGATCCTGTCCGGCTCGTTGAGAGGCGACAGCTTGAGCTGCTCGGGAAACTCCTGATCCCATGACAGCCCGCCCTTGTCGCCGAACACACGGAACCGCAGGCCACAATGGTTGCCCGGGGCCGCCTCCGTTATCCAGATCAATCCTGGAGCACCGTTCGAGAGTTTCAGCTTGATGAAGGCCGTATCATCGAGCGCCTTCGGCGCACCGCAAACATGCAGATCGGCCCGGATTTCCTCGGCTTCCAGCTTGGTCACCGCGCGGAGCATTTGCAGTGCATGCGTTCCGATGTCACCAACGGCGGATGTGCGACCGACCTTGGCCGGGTCACGGCGCCAATTGGACGCCATTTCACTCTGCTCGTCAGGGGCGGTTGCCCAATCCTGAACATATTCGACAATGACCTGAGAAATGGTCCCAATTGCACCTTCTTCGATAAGTTGCGCCGCCTGCATGGCCATCGCGTGGTGCCCGTAAGGGTATGTGACCGCAAGGATGAGCCCCAGGTCCCGGGCTTTCGCCACGAGCATTTCGGCGTCTTCCACGGCCGTGGTCATCGGCTTGTCGAGGATTACGTCGATACCGCGATCCAAAAAGGCGTTGGCTATGGGGAAATGGGTGAAGTTCGGCGTGCAGATCGAAACGGCCTCGATGCCGTCGTCCCGCGCGGCCTCGGCCTCGGCCATGTCTTCAAACGACAGGTAGCTTCGATCCTCTGCGATGCACCAGTCCGCCGCTGACTGGCTTGCGGTGTCGGGATCGCGCGACAGCGCTCCCGCAACGACATCCCAGTGGCCTGACAGGCGCACGCCGTTGTAGTGCCAGTATCCAACGTTTCCGCCACGCCCGCCCCCAACGAACCCGAGGCGAAGCCTTCGGCCCAGCGGCGGCGTGCGCAGGTTGGGAACATCACGAAACGGGCCCATGGCTGACCTCCCTTCAAGGATAGCTGTTACGGAACCGAGCCGCCCGACGTCATCCGCAATCAATGATGCGGCACCAATCTCCCCGGAAACGGCGCGGACCGAGCATGGCCGGCGAGGTCCACTACAGGTCACCCGCACGGCGCATTCGGTGCCCATCAACCGGCGGGCGTATTCACCTTCACCATCTGGCCGGTTCTCTTGGATTCACCGGCAGCTTCTGCAAGGCGCAGGGCCTGAAGGCCGTCGAAATACGACGCGCCCGGCGACTTGCCCGCAGAGACCCGCTCAAAGAAGTCCACCCACGCTTCGTCATAGCTGTCGCTGTAGCGCTCGAGGAAGAAGTCCATCGGCCGCGCGCTGGCCGCCGACCGTTCCGGCGAATAAAGGCGCGTTGAATCGATGTTCTGGTTGTCGACCTGGATCATGCCGCCGGAGCAAAACGCCTCGATCCGTTGATCGAAACCAAACGCGGCGCGGCGCGAGTTCATGATCTGGACCTGCACGCCGGACGCGCAGCGCATCACGACGGTGGCCGAGTCCACATCACCAATGTCCCCGATCCGGCTGTCGACCATGACCGACCCGGTTGCGAAAACCTCCACCGGCTCCTGCTGCGTGATGAAGCGGGCGATATCGAAGTCGTGGATCGTCATGTCCTTATAGATCCCACCCGACACCTTGAAGTATTCTAGGCTCGCCGGCGCCGGATCGCGGCTGATGATCGTGAGGTTTTCGATGCCTCCAATGTAGCCGGAAGCCACAGTCTCGGCCAGCCTGCGGAAGCTGGCATCGTAGCGGCGGTTGAAACCGATATGGATGAAGGGATTGAGGTCCTTGACGTCTTCCCAGCATTTCTCGGCGACCTCCAGAGAGAGATCGATCGGCTTCTCGCAAAAGATGTGCTTTCCGGCGCGGGCCGATTTCACGATGTAGTCTGCATGGGTGTTGGTCGAGGTACCGATCACGACCACTTCGACGGATGGGTCATTCAACGCTTCCTCGGCCGTATCAAGAACCTTGCAGTCGAACCGCTTCGCAAGTCCCTCCGACGCTTCACGCCTGACATCAAAAATGCCGGCAACTTCGTGGCCGGCGCGGATGACGCCTTTCACATGGACTTCTCCGATACGGCCAGCGCCGAAAATCGCCACCTTCATTGGAATTCCTCCCATGGTCAGAACGCTTGCAAGGGCTTGCAAAAAATTCGATCAAGCGCACTCGCAGTTTCAGCGATTGATAGGTTGGCAAGCGCCTCGTTGTCCAGAAAAAATCCGTCGATAGGCTGCGTCGGCGCTGGCGACCAGACCGCAATCGTTTGCACAAATCGGGCGCCTGGCGCTCGATATCCGTGCGTTAACCCGTCTTCGAGCGAACCGACGCCCGCTCGACAAAATTGCAGTTCACGATCCGCTGCTCGCCGGATTTCGCGTCTCCCCGAACCCGTGCGGTCAACATATCGATCGCGTTCAAAACAACACGGCCGGTGTCGGCGTGGAATGTCGCCAGGGGATGGCTTGCCCATCGTGCGGCCTGGATATCGTTGAACCCGATGACGCCGACGTCAGGAACCGACCGGCCGATCTCAAATCGAAGCGCGTCAAGCGCCCCCAGCCCAAGCAGATCATCTGCACAGAAGACGAAGTCCAGATCCGGGTATTTCTCGAACAGCTGGACCGTCAGCGCGTATCCGGAGGCGTAGGAGTAGCCATCCGACCGAATGATCTTCGGCGATATGCCCCGATCGGAAAGCGTCTCGACAAAGCCCGCAAACCTGTCGCGGGTGGTCGATACGCTCGAAGACACGCCGACGAACCCCGGCTTGCGATATCCACGGGCAAGCATTTCCTGCGCCGCCTTGCGACCGCCACCAACATTGTCGACGAAAACGGAATCGATCTCGCGCGATCCAAGGTATCGCCCGAATGCCTGGATGAGCGGAATCTCCGCGACATGGATCTTTTCGAGGAACTCTTCGCTGACGGTCGAGGAGGCGACGATCACCCCGTCAACTTGATACTGCAGCATCAGGTTCACCGCGTGATCGAGGTCGAAGTCGCCCTTGAGGTTGAAGACGAGCGGCAGCAGCTTGCGTCGCTGAAGTTCCGCGGTGAACACATCAACGACCGAGTTGATGAACGGGTTCGCAAAGGCGTTGGTCACCAGCGCGATCATGTGCGACCGGCCGGTTGCCAGGCTTCTGGCCAAGACGTTGGGCTGAAACCCGACCTCTTTGGCAGCCTTCAGAACACGCTGCTCGGTCTTCTTTGAAACCGAGGCGCCAGGCGTGAATGTCCGGGACACGGCGGAAACAGATACATTTGCCTTGCGTGCAACATCATCGAGCGTTGCGCGCCGGGTTGAGGATGTACCGCCTGTTTTGGGCAATTTCTGCCTCGCCGAATCCTGTTCACATGCCTGAAAGCGTAGCTAGCACAAGATCAACTGATCTGCTGAACTTGGTAGTCTGGCGGTTCGAAGATCATCGCGCTTTCCAAGACATTGACGGCGCGCATTATCCCTTCATTGCGTGACAGCGTTGCATCCTCGTGTTCGATGCTGATCCAGCCGTCATAGCCGTTCATGGCCAGCCGATAACAGAAACTGGTCCACCAGCTGAGATCGTGGCCGACACCAATTGCGGCATGCGTCCATGCCCGCGGCTTTGCCGATGCCAGCGAACCGTTTTCCAGCAGCGTTCGCGTCGCGGCCACAGGCGCGTTGATGAACGTGTCCTTGCCATGCACATGCCCGATGGCATCGCCCAGATAGTCCACAGACTGGATGGCGTCCGCCCCCATCCACATCAGGTGGCTCGGATCAAGATTGGCGCAGACCATGTCGCCGATCTCGGCGCGAAGCCGCATCAGCGTGTCCGGCGAAAAGACGAGCTGATGGCCGTGCATCTCGATGGCCAGTTTCTCGATGCCGTGCTCGCCGGCAAATGAGACGAGGTCGCGCCAATACGGCAACAACCTTTCCTCCCATTGCCACCTCAGGTTTGCCTGGTTTTCCTCCGGCCAGGAAGACGTGATCCAGTTCGGAACCTGATCGGTCGCATTGGCCGCCGGCAGCCCGGACATGAGCACCACCGTGCGCAGGCCGAAAAGCTCGGTGAGGCGAATGGTGTCGCGCACAACCTTGTCATGCTCCGGCCCATACACCGGATGGAGCTGGTTCCCGTTGCAGTTCAGGGCGACCAGTTCAAGGTCATGTCGCTTGAGCTTGTCGCGAAACTCCGATCTTGCCGCATCCGAGGCGAGCAGAGCGTCGAGATCGAAATGCGGCGCCGTTGACCAGTTGCCCGTGTTGAACTCGATGCCGCCGATTCCGTTGGCTGCGGCCAACTGCAACATGTCGTCCAATGGCAAGTTGGCCAGGCTGTCCGAGACCATTGCAAGCTTCATCCAAGCTCCTCCACTGACCACTGGCTCGTCTGTAGATGTGGACACAAGACATTGCAAGCGCTTGCACGTTTCAATAGCTTCAGAGGTCAACATCGGGGGGACAGCATGCAGTGGGGAATGATCGGCGGCGGCGCCGGAAGCCAGATTGGAAATGCCCATCGCGTTAGCGCGCATATCGACGCGCGGCTACGCCTGACGGCGGGCGCACTGGACGTCGACCCCGATGCCGGCAAACGCTTCGGAATGGAGCTCGGCATTGACGAAAGCCGGGCCTATGGCAACTGGCAGGAGATGCTTGCCGGCGAACTTGCCCGGGAAGACCGCGTCGAACTCGTCACCGTGGCGACGCCCAACAACACCCACTACGAGATCGCCGGCGCCTTCGCCGCCAAGGGGTTCAATGTTCTGTGCGAAAAGCCGCTGACGATGTCGGTGGACGAGGCCGAGAAGCTGCGCAGGACTGTTGACGCCTCGGGCAAGGTCTTCGCCACCAATTTCGGGTACTCCGGGTACCCGATGGCCTATCAGGCGCGCGAGATGATCCGAAACGGGGATTTGGGGGACATCCGCGTCGTCTTTGCCGAGTTCGCCCATGGATTCCATGCGCTTGGCGATGATCAGGACAATCCCCGCGTTCGCTGGCGCTATGACCCAGCCCAGGCCGGCGTGTCATCGATCACGGCAGACTGCGGCATTCACGCGCTGCACATGGCGCAGTTCATGACCGGCCAGAAGATCACCGAGATTGCTGCCCATTTCGACCGTGGCGTCGTGGAGAGGCAGCTTGAGGACGACGCGTTTCTGGCGCTGCGGCTGGACGGCGGGGCGGTCGGCCGCTTGTGGACGAGCGCAATCGCGACCGGACAAGTCCACGGGTTTGGAATTCGGGTTTTCGGCTCAAAAGGCGGTTTGCGATGGCATCAGGAGTTCCCCAACCAGATCTACTTTTCGCCAATCGGGGAACCGACCCGGATCCTCGAGCGCGGCGACCCGGCGCTCTACGAAAAAGCCCAGCTTGCCAGCCGGATTGCCATTGGTCATGCCGAGGGCATGTTCGGCGCGTTCGGCAACATCTATGCCGCCGTGTTTGGCGCCATCAGAGGCGACGACAGCGGCCTTGGCCACAACGATTTCCCGTCCGTTGAGGACGGTGTCGACATGGTCCGCGCCGTTCATGCGGCTACCAAGTCCGCGCAAAACAACGGCGCATGGACAAAGCTGAATGACGTCTAGGAGCGCATTCAAGCGCCGATGCGGCGGGTTTCCTGACCTTCGATCTCTTCGTTGAAGCGCTCTGCCGACCATTTCTCGGCAAGCGCCTGCCGCAGCGTTTCCTGCTGGCTGGCCGGTGTCAGGCCGCTCGGACCCAACGGCGCATCATTGTCCAGATTGGCTGGAAATGGATAGGCTTCAGCCGATGCGGCGACGACGGATTCGATCTCGCCTTCAGTCAGTGCGCCCTCCTCGGCCAGCTTGAGCAGTTGCGGGTAGATGCGACTGGTCAACCGGACCC
>JANSXJ010000257.1 GCA_024743015.1 Hyphomonas sp.
CGACGCTGGCCAGGTCGCCGCCGACATTCGGTTCGGAGAGGCCATAGCAGAGAAACATTTCGCCGCGCGCGAGTTTGGGCAGGAATTCGGCCTTCTGCTCTTCAGAGCCGTTCTCAGACAGGTTCATCCCGCCATAAAACGCGGCGTGAATATAGGGCCCGGCGAGGAAGGCACCGGCCTGGCAGAGCTCATCGATCACCGCTGTTGCGCCAACAATATCCTGGCCCATCCCGCCATACTCTTCCGGGATGGTCAGGCCGATCAGTCCCATCTCGGCAATGCCCTTGAAGACCTCGCGCGGCCAGGTGGAATTTCGATCCCACTCACGGCGCTTGTCGCGCGGGGCATGCTCGGTGACGAAGCGTTGCAATTGGCGGCGGATTTCGGAGACGTGATCAGGCTCTTGAGCGAAGTAAGTCATGATCTGTCCCTTAAAGCGGATGCTAAGCGCGTGGAAGCGCTCCCCCCGCGACAGATCGGCCTTTGCTTAGGTGCCGATCTCGTCAACGTCATATGGAACCGTTTGGTAGACCTGATTGATCCAGTTTCCGAACAATAGGTGAGCATGGCTGCGCCAGCGATTTTGCGGTGGCAACCTCACATCGTCCCCCGGGAAATATCCATGCGGTGGCCGGATCGCTTTGCCCGCGGCGACGTCCCGCTCATACTCTTCTTTCAGTGAGGTTGAATCGTATTCAATGTGGTTGAAGCAATACAGGCTGCGGGCCTTGCGGTCCGAGAGCAGACAGGGCCCGGTAAAATCGCTGTCCATAAGGATGCGCAGATCCGGGGCGCGTTCAATGTCACTTGCCCTGACTTCGGTCCAGCGGCTGACCGGGATTTGGAAATCATCGCTGAAGCCCGACAGATAGGGCGAGGTTGGATCAAGGTTGCGGTGCCGGAAAACGCCAAACGCTTTTTCTCCCAGCTGGTGCTTCGGAATGCCGTGAAAGTGGTAGGCCGCGGCCATTGCGCCCCAACAGATAAAGAATCCCGAGTGCACATGTGTGCGGGTCCATTCGAATATTTCGGTCAGTTCATTCCAATAGGTCACGTCTTCAAAGGGCAGCGTTTCGATTGGCGCGCCTGTGATGATGAAGCCATCAAATTTGCGATGCTTCACCTCGTCCCAGTTCTGATAGAAGCTGATCAGGTGCTCCTGGCTGGTATTCTTCGGCGTGTGACCGCCAACCATGACCAGGGTCATTTCAATCTGCAGCGGACTGGCCCCGATCAGGCGGGCAATTTGCGTCTCGGTGCGGATCTTGTTCGGCATCAGATTGAGCAGGCCGATTTGAAGCGGACGAATATCCTGCCGGATCGCGTCCGAATCGGACAGAACGGCGACACCTTCCTGGATCAGCGTTTCGCGCGCCGGAAGCGTATCTGGAATCTTGATCGGCATGGGCCGTTCTCCGCATCAGTCTGTCGCTTTCAGGAAGGCGGAGGCGTGAAACCCTTACAAGGGTGATCCGCGCGGCCTTTTAGCGACTTGTTTATCGTGGCTGCAAGCCGACCGGCCAAATCACCACGTAGAGACAGGGAGATAGGCGAGAAGACCGCCCGCGTCAAACCCTGTCGATTTTCAAAAAGCGTGCTCAATTTCAAAAAAGCACGCTCAGTTTCGCGGTTGAGAAGAGCTGACCGTGGAAATCCGCTCTTATGGTTCTCGCAGCCGGCAGGGTTGCGAAACATAAAAAGGAAAAAACCATGCCTACTCCCAGAACCCTTGCACTCGCGATCGCCAGCAGCGCGCTCATCTTCGTTCCATCCGCGTTTGCCGAAACTGAAAAACCGCAGCAGGTCGAAGTCGAATTCCAGATCGAAGCCTCCCCACAGCTGACATATGAGAACATAAAGAGCGAAGCCTGGCGCGTCTGCAAACAAGACGTGAGCGGCGTCTATGCTTCGGTCCGCAATCGCTTGCGCCGGAATTGCCAGAAAAAAGTCGTGGCTGATGTCATGGAACAAATGGCGCAATCAAACGATCTTCTGCTGGCCACCAAAGAGGCGCCTGACGCGCAATAGACGCGTATAACGTTTCCTCCCCCAAAAGCACGCGGCTTTGGTCGCGTGCTTTTTAGTTGGCGCGGTTTGCGGGTTTGATCTGGCGCAGCAGCGTATCCGCCGCCAACACGATTAGTCGCCGGTGAGATCCGGTTTGCGCTTTTCGCGAAACGCATCGACCGCTTCTTTGCGATCATCCATGTAATTGGAGACACTTTCCCAACCGACGGAGGCATCCATCATTTGCGCGGCGAGGGCGCGCAACGGGATATTGGTGACTGTCTTGGTCCAGCGGACCGCCCATTTCGGATTGCCCTGCAGCTTGCCCACCAGCTCGGCCACTTTGGCATCCAATTGATCGGTTGGAACCGCATAATTGATCAGGCCAAGCTGCTGCGCTTCAGGTGCGCTGAGCAAGTCGCCAGTCATCAGCAACTCCTTGGCTTTCGCAAAACCAACCAGTTGCGGCCAGATCACGGCGCCGCCATCGCCCGCCACCAGCCCGACTTTGACGTGCGGATCTCCGATCAGGGCTTTTTCATCCGAGACGATCATGTCGCACAGCAAGGCGATGG
Organism: Hyphomonas sp.; assembly: GCA_024743015.1. GTDB lineage: Bacteria > Pseudomonadota > Alphaproteobacteria > Caulobacterales > Hyphomonadaceae > Henriciella. The sequence continues at coordinate 2,583 of JANSXJ010000257.1, forward strand.
TTGCGCCGAGGCCCGCCGCGGCACCGTTGAGGCGGCAAATCATCGGCTTTTCCATATCCAGGATCGACGTGACGATGCGCTTGGCTTCCCAGGCAATGTCACGGAAATTGCGCGGGTCGGAAATTTGCTCGTCGAACCAGTCAAAGTCGCCGCCCGCACAGAAGGCGCGGCCTTTGCCGGTCAGAATGATGATGTCAGAGCCACTATCGCGTTGCAGATCGGTGAAGACCCGGCCGAGTTCTTCATGCATGGCGGCATCAACCCCATTGACCGGGTGATCCGAAGTGATTGCCGCGGTCAGGACGCGGTCGTCGCGCTCGAACGTGAAGCGGGAATAGGTCTCTTTAGTGATATCGAATGGTGTACTCATGCCTCGTCTCCCACTTTTACCACCCGGCGGCCGAAATTCTCGCCGCGGAACAAGCCGCAGAATGCTTCCGGCATCTTTTCGATCCCTTCGAACCGTTCTTCCTTGAGCTTCAGTTCGCCCTTGCCGATCAGCGTCGCCATCTCATTCAGCGCGACCGGAAATTCGCGAGCGAAATCGAACACAACCAGTCCCTGCATCATGACGCGATGCGTGATGAAGGGTTTCGTGTTGACGATCCCCGGTGTTTCCTCGGGTGTCAGATTATAATCCGCCACCTGGCCGGAAATGCAGATTCGGCCATTCAAGCGCATTTTCGGCAGGACGCGATTGACCATTTCATTGCCGACATTGTCGAACAGGAGGTCGACGCCCTCCGGCATGGCTTCAGCTATGGCCGCGTCGAGATCCGGAATGGATTTGTAATTGATCGCTGTGTCAAAACCAGCCTCGTCGACCAGCCACTGACACTTCGCATCGCTGCCCGCGATCCCGATGACTTGGGCGGCGCCGCCGGCCTTTGCGAGCTGACCGGCAGTCGCGCCGACAGGTCCAGCGGCGGAGGTGACGAGAACGCGGTCTCCAGCCTGGAATTTGGCGACGGATTTCAAACCAAACCAGGCGGTCAGACCTGGTACGCCGAGCACGCCAATCCACAAAGAAAGTGGCAGCGGAACATTATCCGGAATGGTGCCAATGAAGCCCTTGCCGGTCTGGATTGTATGGGTGCGCCATCCGCCCGCACAGAACACTTTGGTGCCGACCGGATAGGCCTCGTTCTCCGAGGCGTCGACGATGCCGACACTGAACCCGTCGATCGGCTTTCCGAGCGGCAGAGCCGCGGCATAGCTGTCGCCTCCAGACAGGCGCGAGCGGGTGCCTGGATCGACCGAGTTCCAGATGTGGCGGACGCGAAACTGTCCCGCATTGGGAATGGGTAGGGGTTTCTCGACCAGCTCGAAGTTTTCAGGGCGCGGTGGCCCCTCGCAATACTCCTTCAGAGCGATCTGTTGCATGGTTTCCGTCACAGGCAGGTCTCCGGTGTCTGAGTTTCGGTCTTTGGACCACTTTCACGTCGCAATGACCAGTCGCGACGTTGCGGCATCCTTTTTGCTTCAGCGAATCTAACGTCAAAAACCACTTGTTCTCAGTAGGCGCGTTTTCTATGTGGGGCACAACAAAATTTAATCAGAATTGGGCGAATTCATTGACCTCCCAGACTCACCTTGATCGGCTCGAAGCCGAGGCTATTCACATCATGCGCGAAGTCGCAGCGGAGGCCGAAAATCCGGTCATGCTGTATTCCGTCGGCAAAGACAGCGCGGTGATGCTGCATCTCGCGATGAAGGCTTTCTATCCGAGCATTCCGCCATTTCCACTCATGCATGTCGACACAACCTGGAAGTTCAGCGAGATGATCGCGTTTCGTGATCGCAAAGCCGCCGAGCTTGGCATGGATCTGATCGTCCATACCAATCAGGAAGGCGTCGAGGCTGGCGTCACGCCGTTCTCGCATGGGTCCGCGGTCCACACGGACGTGATGAAAACGCAAGCGCTGAAACAGGCGCTCGACAAATACAAGTTTGATGTCGCCTTTGGCGGCGCTCGCCGCGATGAGGAAAAGTCGCGCGCGAAGGAGCGCGTGTTTTCTTTCCGGACAGCCGAGCATCGCTGGGACCCCAAGAACCAGCGTCCGGAGCTTTGGAATCTCTACAATGCGCGCATCCACAAGGGTGAGAGCATACGCTGCTTCCCGATCTCGAATTGGACCGAGCTCGATATCTGGCAATATATCCGCCGCGAGCAGATCGAAATCGTTCCGCTCTATTTTGCCGCCAAGCGCCCTGTCGTGGAATGGGAAGGCAGCCAGATCATGGTCGACGATGACCGTATGCCGCCGGAGCTGGCCAAGACCGCGGTTGAAAAGTTCGTCCGTTTCCGGACGCTCGGCTGCTATCCGCTGACCGGCGCGGTCGAAAGCACCGCCGATACGCTGGAAGACATTATTCAGGAAATGCTCCTGACCACCTCATCCGAGCGCCAGGGTCGCACGATTGACCGCGACCAGGCCGCCTCCATGGAAAAGAAAAAACAAGAGGGATACTTCTAAATGTCCCATATCGACTCTTTGATCGCCGAAGATATCACCGCCTATCTCGAAGCGCACGAAAACAAGTCTTTGCTCCGCTTCATCACATGCGGCAGCGTTGATGACGGCAAGTCCACGCTGATTGGACGCCTGCTCTATGATTCCAAGATGATTTTCGAGGATCAGCTGGATGCGCTCGAGCGCGACTCCAAGAAGCAAGGTACGCAAGGCGAAAATATTGACTTTGCCCTGCTCGTCGACGGGCTCGCTGCCGAGCGGGAGCAAGGCATCACGATTGATGTCGCTTATCGTTTCTTCTCGACCGACAAGCGCAAGTTCATCGTCGCCGATACGCCGGGCCATGAGCAATATA
>JANSXJ010000391.1 GCA_024743015.1 Hyphomonas sp.
AATTGCCACCGGCATCCATCACCAGTTCAACATGCTCCAGGAAGCCGGTCAGATTGTCGAACTCGCCCATCGCATTGATCAGCTCTTTCAAGTTATCCAGCCGTGTCTGGGCCTGCGGGCTGCGATCCTTTTGCAGCATGTCGGTATAGCCGGACTCGTCCAGGATTACCTGCGCGAGTTCGGTGTGGCTCAACCCATTCGCGTGACGGTCGCGCCAGAGATTGATCTGGTCGATAAACTGCGTAAGGCCGCGCTTGCCGGGGCCTTTGATCTCATCGGTCTGGAGCACCATGGGCGTCAGCGTGAACAGGGACCGGCCATCATCGCGGGCATAGCGTTGCAGCTTCTGCACGGTCGTGTTGCCAACGCCGCGCTTGGGCTGATTGACCACACGCTCAAAGGCGAGATCGTCATCGGTCGAGCGGATCAGCCGCAAATAGGCCATCGCATCGCGGATCTCGGCGCGTTCAAAGAAACGTGGTCCGCCAATCACCCGATAGGGAATGCCGAGGATGATCAGCCGCTCTTCAAACAGGCGCATCTGCCAGGACGCGCGCACCAGGATGGCGCAGTCTTCATATCGGTTCTTGCCGCCCTTGGCCGCCCAGGCTTCGATCTCATCACAGATCATCCGGGCTTCGGCTTCGCCATCCCAGAGGCCGCGGACCTGAACCTTCTTGGCATCCGGATCGCCGGCCCAGTCACCGCCAACAAACAGCGTTTTGCCGAGCCGCCCTTTATTGTGCGAAATCACCGCAGAGGCCGCTGCCAGGATTGGCTCGGTCGAGCGATAATTGCGCTCGAGCCGGATCACTTTCGCGCCTGGGAAATCCTTTTCGAACCGCAGGATATTATCCACCTCGGCCCCGCGCCAGCCATAGATGGACTGGTCATCATCTCCGACGCAGCAAATGTTGGAGCTTCCCTGCGCCAGCAGGCGCAGCCAGAGATACTGCGCCACGTTCGTATCCTGATACTCATCGACCAGGATATATTTGAACTTGCGATGGAAGTCGGCGAGCAGGTCCGGATTGTCCTGGAAGATCGTGATATTGTGGATCAACAGGTCGCCAAAGTCGCAGGCATTCAGGACCTTTAGCCGGTTCTGATAAGTCTCATAGCATTTGATGCCTTTGCCATCGGCAAACTGGTAGGCCTCGTCGCCCGGCACTTTTCCCGGCAGAAGCGCGCGGTTTTTCCACCCATCAATCAGGCTGGCGAGATAACGCGGCGTCCAGCGCTTCGGATCAATTTCCTCGGCTTCGATAATCTGTTTGCAGAGCCGGATCTGGTCGTCTGTGTCGATAATGGTGAAACTGGATTTCAGCCCCACAAGTTCGGCATGGCGTCGCAGGATCTGGGCGGAGATGGAGTGAAACGTGCCGAGCCAGCGCAAGCCTTCACCCGCTTCCCCGGTCAGTTTCAGCGCCCGCTCACGCATTTCCCGCGCTGCCTTGTTCGTAAACGTGACGGTCAATGTCTGGCTTGGATAGGCGAGACCGGACGCGATGATGTGCGCCAAACGGGTCGTCAGCACCCGCGTCTTCCCGGTCCCTGCCCCGGCCAGCACAAGAAGCGGCCCTTCCGTGGTCAGCACGGCCTCTTTCTGTTCGGGGTTCAACCCGTCCAGATAATCAGCATCCGTCTTCGCCACCGGCGCTCTCGCGGCGGCCATTTCGCTAATGGAGGGGCGATTCGTTTGGGACATAAGGGGAATATAGACACGTTCTGCGCGAGCCGCGACTCCTTCTCCTCTTCGCCGCTGCGCTTTCTGCACTATGTAGGAAGAAGATCACTCGGAAGGTGCCATGAGCGACACGCCAGACAGTGCAAAAGACCCCGAGCGCAATCGCTTTTCGGCACGTTTGGGTCGGACCGTGAAAGTCGGCACCAACCTGTCCGGCGCGGGTCTGACTTTTGCGGCGAATGCCATGTTTGGCGGCGAAAAAGGCGATGAGCGAATTGCCAAGGCGCTTGCAGCGGCACTCGGCAAATCCAAAGGCCCGCTGATGAAAGTCGCGCAAATGGTCTCGACCATTCCGGACTTTCTGCCTGCTGAGTATGCCGAGGAGCTCAGCCAGTTGCAGGCGCAGGCACCGGCCATGGGCTGGCCCTTTGTTCGCCGACGCATGCGGGCCGAACTGGGTCCTGACTGGCAGAGCAAGTTTTCTGGGTTCGGCAAGGAAGCGGCGCATGCGGCAAGCCTTGGACAAGTCCACCGCGCAACGCTTCCAGATGGACGTGAGGTCGCTTGCAAGCTGCAATATCCGGACATGGCGAGCGCCGTCGAGAGTGATGTCGGACAACTCAAACTGCTGCTGGGAACGTTCAAGCGCCTCGATGGCTCCATCGACCCGACCGAGATGGTTGACGAGATCACCGACCGCCTGCGCGAGGAACTCGACTATGCGCGCGAGGCGAAACATATGGCGCTGTATGCGCACATCCTTTCGGACAAGGCGTTTGTAACGGTTCCCGATCCGATTCCAGAGCTCTGTACCGATCGCCTTCTGACCATGAGCTGGGTCAGCGGCGAACGCCTCGACGCCTATGAGAGTGCGCCGCAGGAGGCCCGAAACCAGATCGCCGAGAACCTGTTCTGGACCTGGTGGTATCCGTTCAACACCCGCGCGGTCATTCACGGCGATCCGCACCTCGGCAACTACCAGGTGACCGAGAACGGGGCCGGTCTCAACCTGCTGGATTTTGGCTGTATCCGGATCTTCCCGCCGAGCTTTGTCGCGGGCGTGGTCGACCTCTACCGCGCGACGTTGAACGAGGATTTTGATGCCGCCTTCGCAGCTTATGAGAAATGGGGTTTCAAAGGTCTGACCCGAGAGCTCGCCGAGGTCTTGAATATCTGGGCCAAATTTATTTATGGCCCCCTCCTTGATGACCGCGTGCGCAGTGTTGCTGACGGCGTGAAACCCGGCGAATATGGCCGCAAGGAAGCCTTCGCGGTCCGCAAGTTGCTCAAGGAAAAAGGGCCGGTCACGATTCCCCGCGAGTTTGTGTTCATGGACCGCGCCGCCATAGGGCTCGGCGCGGCCTATTTGAGGCTTGGCGCGGAGCTTAATTATCACCGCCTGTTCGAGGAAAGCCTGGCAGGGTTCAGTGAGGAAACGCTCGGCGCGGCGCAAGCAGAAGCTCTGGGTGTGGCGGGGTTGTAGTTAAAGTCCGATTATCCCGGACTTGATCCGGGACCTCTAGCCTTTGAGTCCGGGCGAACCGAAGGTGATCCCGGGTCAAGCCCGGGACAATCGGAGCAAGCGCGTTCACAGCCATCAAACCCTTTCCAAATACAACCAAATGTGCCACATGCGCGCTTTGAAGCGAGCTACGCACCTCACTAGCCTGTCTGGACGACATCTCGGACACGGCTGAACCGGTGCCGCCCTCCCTCAAAACCCAGGCCAGAAGGCCATATCTGAAACCCGCCGCAAGGCGACAAATGAAAGTATGCTGATGTCGATCACTGCAGAGCGTAAAGCTGAACTGATCAAGAAATTTGCCCGCACCGAAGGTGATACG
>JANSXJ010000354.1 GCA_024743015.1 Hyphomonas sp.
CACATTATGTGTAGTCATGTGCTGACCAAATCTTGTATGTTGAATCGAGCTGTAGCACACATAATCATCATGAGTCAGGGACCGAACATCATGAAGCGCTTCGCGCGCCTGTTCGGGGGCGAAAAACCCACGAAAACTCAAGCTATTGTCGAAGCTTCCGAGATTCCGGATCTGCCCAATGCCATCCCGACGCGAGAGGCAAAGTTTCAGATTGGACAGGTCTTGCGGCACAGATTGTTCGATTTTCGCGGCGTTGTTTTCGACGTCGATCCGATTTTTGCGAACACCGATGAATGGTATGAATCGATCCCTGAAGAGGTTCGCCCTTCCAAGGATCAGCCCTATTACCACCTCTTCGCTGAGAATGAACGCACGCATTATGTCGCTTACGTCTCAGAGCAAAACCTGGTCCCCGATGAAGATGATGCGCGGGTCAGCCACCCAGACATTTCCAAGATGTTTGAGCTGACCGATCACGGCTATGTCTTAAAGGCCGCGCAAAGAAACTAGTCCGGCTTGACCGCTTCAGGCACCGCCTTTTGAAATTCTGTTAGTTCCAGACAATTCGCCTCGATGTCCAGCAGGCGGGGATAGTCCGTCAAATTGATATCGAAACGACGCGCATTGTAGATTTGCGGGATCAGACAGATTTCCGCGAGACCCGGGAAATCTCCGAACGCAAATCGCGTGTCGGTTTTTCGTGCGTGCACCTCCAGCGCATCGAACCCTCGTACGACCCAGGTCGCGTACCAGTCCGTCACTGTTTTCTGATCCGCGCCAAACTCTTCTTTCAGGTATTTCAAGACGCTGGAATTGTTCAGCGGGTGAATATCACACGCCACTGTGTCAGCGAACGCGCGGGCGCGCAGGCGCATATGAGGATCGGATGGCAGGAAGGCCGGCGCTGGATAGGTCTCCTCCAGCCAGTCCAGCACGGCCATGGACTGCGTATGCGTCTGCCCGTCTATCACGACGGTCGGCACACGCTGCTGCGGGTTAATCGCCCGATACGCGTCACTGTTTTGCGCGAGAACATCAGGATGAAGACTGACTTCTTCGCTCTCAAATGCGAGGCCTTTGAGATGAAACGCAATTCTCAGTCGATAGCACGCCGAAGAGCGCCAATAGTCATAGAGTTTTATCACCCGGTCTCTCCAAGGATGTGATCAATTGAGACGTTATAGTGCAAGACATATTCAGACTCACTTGCTATATTAGTTGCATGAGCAACCAATTTGACAAACCCGCGCATGCTGCAGAGGACTGGACCATAGATCAGGGCTGGTCCGACTACACACCCGAAGAACACAAGGTCTGGGATACGCTATATCAGCGGCTGATGCAGGTGCTGCCAAATCGTGCCGCGCCGGAATTCCTGAACGGATTGACCGCACTCAAACTGGATCGCGGCGGAATTCCCAACTTCGAATCCATGTCGGACGAGTTGGAAGCATTGACCGGCTGGCGCGTGGTTGCTGTTCCGGGACTGGTTCCGGATGATGTCTTTTTCGATCATCTCGCCAATCGCCGTTTCCCGGCAGGCAATTTCATCCGTAAGCCGGATCAACTCGACTATATTCAGGAACCTGACGTATTTCACGACGTGTTCGGGCATGTGCCAATGCTTACGGACCCGGTCTTCGCAGATTACATGCAGGCCTATGGTGAAGGTGGCCTCCGCAGCCTCCGACACGCATCGCTGAAAAACCTGGCGGCGCTGTACTGGTACACGGTCGAATTTGGACTGATCCAAACCGATGCCGGACTGCGGATCTATGGCGCTGGGATCGTCTCATCCCCAGCAGAAAGCGTGTTCTGTCTGGAAGACGACTCCCCAAACCGAATTGGATTTGGGCTCGAGCGATTGATGCGCACGGACTATAGAATCGACGATTTCCAGCAAACCTATTTCGTTATCGACAGCTATGAGCAACTGTTCCGCGCAACCGTCGACACGGATTTCGCGCCGCTTTATTCGAGCATGCAGGGCAAGTTCGATCACAAGCCGGAAGACGTTCTCAACCAGGATAAGGTTCTACACCGAGGGACGCAGGCCTACGCGCTGCGAGGCGGACGGTTCGCTGCCTAGGGCAGTAACAAACACGCATCCCCATACGAGTAGAACCGGTAGCGCTCAGCGATCGCATGCGCATAGGCCGCCTGCATGATCTGTGTGCCCATCAAGGCGCAGACCAGCATGAACAAACTCGATTTCGGCAAGTGGAAATTGGTGATCAGGGCATCTGTCGCTCGAAAAACATAGCCAGGTTGAATGAAGATATCCGTTGGTCCTGATACAGCTTCGATCGCGCCATTCGGATTGGCTGAGCTTTCCAGCGTGCGCAAAGCGGTTGTTCCGACCGCGACGCAGCGCTGGCCCGAACCACGTGCCTGATTCAGGGCATCTGCGACCGACGGCGTCACCTGACGCCATTCCTCGTGCAACGTTCCGCTTTCGATTTGCTCTTTTTTCAAAGGCGCAAACGTCCCGAGCCCGACATGCAGGCGCACCTGCTCGCGCCGGAGCCCTGCAGCATCGATCTCCGACAGCAAGCGCGGCGTAAAGTGCAACCCAGCCGTTGGCGCAGCAACCGACTGAGCGTCATCGCTGGCGAAACTCGTCTGATAGGTCGCGCGGTCTGATCCATCGGCGGCCCGTCGCCGCGCGATGTAAGGCGGTAACGGCATCGCACCATGACGCTCAATCGCCTGATCGAGCGCCGCCCCCGAAACCGAGAAGTCGAGCAGCAATTCACCGTCTTGATGCTTCTCGGCAATCACTGCGTTGAAGTCATCCGAGAAATCGATCTGATCTCCAGGCTTCAGGCGTTTCCCAGGTCGTCCTAGCGCACGCCACTGATAAGCAGACCGACGCTCCACGAGATTTATATCGACTGGAACATCATTGCCGGACTCGTCACGCGCGGGTCGCATGCCCTTCAGCGCCGCTGGAATGACACGTGTATCGTTGAAGACGAGCACGTCGCCCTTGTTCAGAAACTTTGGCAAATCCCGCACTTGGGCATCATCCAACCGTCCGTCTCCGTGCACCACGAGCAAACGCGCTGCATCTTGCGGCTCAACCGGCCGCAAGGCAATGTTTTCCTCAGGAAGCTGAAAGTCGAACGCCGATAAATCGGTCAGAGCACACCCCTATCCCACCACGACCGGCACAGTCGGCAAATCACAGACTGGGGTTCGCCGCGAATCCGCCTCTTCAAGCCGGGCTTGCCATTCCGGCGTATCGGTGCGCTGCACATAGGCTTTCGGGCGTTCCGATTCTGGTAGGTCCGCCGCCATTCTGGCGGTCAGGACAACATCCGGGTTGGCAATCGGAAACCCATCCGGAGATGGCCCGAGTTTGATCGACTGGATGACGTCAAGCCCGGCAATCGCGCGCCCCTTGGCCGTGTATTGATAGTCCAGGTGCTGCCCTTCATCACTGATCAGGAAGAATTGCGCATTTCCGGAGTTTCGATCATCCGTCCGGGCAGTGGACAGCACGCCCGGGCAGTGCGGAATCCAGCTTTCGACCAGACTGTCCTTCGACATTTCCGCGAGAAAACCCGGTTGCGTCTTCATTGGAAACCCAAGATAGAGCCCTGAATCTGCGGTATCTTCCGGTCCGACTGGATCGATCTGCACGCCTGCAGGATCGCGCCGGAAATAGAACTCAGATTCCATCGGCTCCAGCAGTTTATCCTCACCATGCGTCGCCAGAATGTCGCCGCCTTGCGCCATGAACCCTTTGATAACACGATGGAATTCTGTGCCATCATACAGGCCAGAACGGACATAAGTCTTGAATTGGTCGACATGGACAGGCGCTGCGACCGGAAGCAATTCAATCAAGATCTGCCCTTTGCTCGTGTCCATAATGACGAGATTTTCCGGATCTACAGCGCGCCAGGCGTCTGGCGCCGCTTCGACATCCGCCATTGTGTAGATCTTCTCATCTTCAGTCTGCGCCCCCGCAC
>JANSXJ010000251.1 GCA_024743015.1 Hyphomonas sp.
ATCGTAATGGCCGCAGAAACGCCTGAAGCCCAAGAAACATCAAAGCAAGTCCTGCCGCATCAGCTGGACTGGCTGCAAATGGGATTTTGGGCCTGCCTCCTGTTAGCCGTGGGCGCCGCGAGCGCGACGCTTGCCTGGCCGAACGCAGGTGGCCCGACAGGTTTGATCCTGCTGATCTCTATGGCTGCCGGCGGAATGGTGTTCCTGCTATGGATCCTGCGCGGCGCAGGCCGGCGCATGGGGCTCTTCCCGGAGCGCGGCGCCATGGCCGACGCGATGCAGCCGGTGACCCCGCGCTATTCCTGGGTTGATGCGCTGGAAGAAGCGGTGCTGATCAGTGACCGAGGCGGCGCGCCGCTGACAGCCAACGAAGCGTATTCTGAGCTCACGCAAATGGCCCTCATGGGTCAGTCTGATGTTATGGGGCCGGTCTCCGTTGATCGGATTTTCAGCGCTGCGCCGGGGCTTGCCGCTCCGATCTTCCGCTTGTCGAAAGCCGCCAAGGCAGGCGAGAAACGCCGGGAAACGCTTCCAGCGATGACGCTCGGAACCGAGTCGCTTCCTGTGCAATATGAGGCGTCCGTTTCACCGCTGAGAGGCGATCGCGTGATTTGGCGTCTGCGCCGGATCACCGGAACGGATCAGGTTACAGGCGCGGCGGACATGCGGGCACTTTACGTTGAAGATGCGCCAATGGGATTCTTCTCGTCGGGTCCGGATGGTACGATCACTTATGCCAATGGCTGGCTGCGCGAGATGCTAGGGCTGCCAGAGAGCGCCAAGAATATTCGCCTCGACGACATTATGCGACCTGAATTCGTCAAGATGCTGCGCCGTGACCGCAAGTCCGGAGTGCCAGGCCGCGCTGACGTCATGATCCGGTCCCGGGATGGTGTCGAGATTCCGGTTCAAACGATTACCACCTGGAACGGTAAGGGTGCAGATGCGACCGGTCGTACGATCGTATTGGCAAATGCTCAGAACCTGCCCGAGGGCGAAAGCCGAATGCTGGCCGCCTCCGCGAGCCGGCCACCGCGTCCGGACGGCGATCCTATGTTTGATGATGCTCCGTTCGGAGCGGTTCGTCTCGAGGGCCATTCCCTGGAAGGCGCCATCATCACGGACAGCAACCGGGCGCTTATGGGGCTCGCTGGTGGATCCGGCTCACCTGGTACGCGCTTCATCGATCTCTTCGTTGCTGAAGAGGGCGAGAACAAGCTGCGCGAGAAGCTTCTCGACTCAATCGACAAGCCTGTCGGGCTGCGCCTCGCTGATGAAGATCAGAAGCATGTCAATGTGTTCGTCACGCTCGACGGCCGCGGCCAACCGGCAGTGGCCTATGTCATCGATATGTCGGAGCAAAAAGAGCTGGAGCTGCGTCTCGCGCAGGGTGAGAAGATGCAGGCCATCGGCAAGCTGGCGGGAGGCGTTGCGCACGATTTCAACAATGTCCTGACGGGCATCATGCTGAACAATGACGAATTGCTGTCCAAACACCCGGTCGGCGATCCGTCGTTTGATCACCTCAAGAAGATTCACGAATTCTCCGTGCGCGCCAAAGACCTGGTGCAAATGTTGCTCGCCTATGCGCGTCAGCAAACCTTCCGCCGGGAAGTCTTCGAACCGGGCGACTTCCTGTCAGAGTTTGCCATTCTTCTCGGACAGCTTCTGGATGAGCGGATCGATTTCAATGTCGTCCATGGCCGCGATCTGCCTATGGTCAAAGCCGACAAGAATCAATTGGAAACCGCGATCATAAACCTCGCGACCAATGCGCGCGACGCACTGCTCATGGATGGCGGTACGGGCGGAAAGCTGACGATCAAGACCTCGCGCGCGACAGAAAAGGATGCGCACAAGCACGGCTTCCGCTATGTCGAACAGGGCGAGTACTTGCTCATTGAAGTCGAAGATACAGGCCACGGCATCGCGCCTGAGAATCTCAAGAACATTTTCAATCCGTTCTTCACCACCAAACCAAAAGGGCTGGGAACCGGGCTCGGACTGTCGACCGTGTACGGGATCATCAAACAGTCTGAAGGCTATATTTGTCCGATCAGCTCAGTCGGTAAGGGCACCACGTTCCAGATTTATCTGCCGGCATTGAAAGCCGACGAGATTCCGGTCGCAGAAGTGCTGGAATCGCAGCCGGTCAACGCCGTATCCGTGCCGGTGGATATCTCGGGTCGCGGGCGAATTCTGCTGGTCGAAGACGAGGATGGTGTACGCTCGATTGCTGCGTCGCAATTGAAGTCACGCGGCTATGATGTCGAAGAGGCGTGCGACGGCGAAGAAGCGCTGGAAATCCTCGAAGAGAATCCAGGCGCGTTCGATCTGGTCGTTTCAGATGTGGTGATGCCCGGCATGGATGGGCCGACCCTGATCAAGGAAGCCAAGGATCTCCTTGGGACGGCCAAAGTGTTGTTCATGTCCGGCTATGCTGAGCGTGACGTCGCAGCGAAACTGGGTGACGATCGTGAAGTGGGCTTCATGTCGAAGCCATTCACTGTGAAGCAGCTGGCTGAGCGCGTGAAAGCTGAATTGATCGCACGCGCGCAGGAAGCGGCTTAGTCGTTACTGGCCACCAGGCGCAATCCAGCAGGCTGACGCTCGATCTTGGGTGGAAACACAGCTGTGATCCGGTGACGCCAAACCGGCCGACCTTTCAAGATCGGCTGCGGCTCGATGATCTGATACAGACCCAGCAGTCTCGATTGAGCGCGATCCGGGCGCGGCGTTGGAAGCGGCGCGAAGGTCAGCTCAATGTTTACATGCGTGCCGGTGAGCGTTTCTCCCGTGGCTTGCAGAATTCCGGGTTTCCGGCTCTCGCGAACGGAATCGATCAGGGATCCGACCATGGCGCGATCGTGTCCTGTCCAGAAATCCAGACAGTCATGCGCGCTCAGTTCACGGCCCAGCAAATCGCTCAGGCGATGACCCGCATTGCGAAACAACCAGCGGCCTTCCTCTGAGCGTTCGATAACGAACAGGCATTCCAGAAGGTCGGGATGATCGGCTGCCTTTGTGGAGGCTGGCTCGGCTTCCGGAGAATCTGTCATGCGCGCCCAGGCAGACAGCAATGTCTCCGTATTTGGATGATGAGTCGTCGACTTCATTATTATATATTCTCACTCTCGATTTGGCCGTTTCTAATTTCGGCTCGCCAAACGCGGTGAGGTGAGTACCGCAATGTTTGCGCCAGTTTGCAGGTTTCGCGTCATGCGCGAATGTCGCCCCATTTTGACCCTCCGTTCTACCAGCAGGGGAAACTTCGGGGGCCTGCACTTGCCTCCTAGGCGAGTTCGAAAGGCGGTAATGGATCGGCGTTTCATGGCGACACAGTCGGTCTGAGATTGATAGTTTTCCGAGGGTCTCATCAGGGGTGTCTTCAGCACGGCGTGGCGACGTCTGTTGCGCATTTGCCGCAACAGTTAAGCGCAGTGCTTCATCATGCGATTGTGAACTTGCCAACTGGAGTGAGTGCACTACTCATCTGTGCAAGTCGCATAAAAGAACGACCTCCAAAACTTATTGAACAAAAACAACCCGGGAGACGTGAGATGAGCTCATCCACAAAATCTAATTTCGGTCTGAAAGCCGCGCTGTCGTTTAGCGTAGGCCTGACCGCGCTTGCTGCGGGTGTTGCGCCCATAGCGATAGCACAAGACGATGCCGACGACGACGCGCGCCGTTTGAGCACGGTGACAATCACCGCGACAAAGCGCGAGCAAACTCTGCAAGATGTTCCGGTCGCCGTTTCGGTGGTTGATGATACCACAATCGAAAAAGCCGAGATCCAGGACCTGAATGACCTGCAATCTGTCGTGCCTTCACTGCGCGTCGGACAGCTTCAATCATCCGCAAACACCAATTTCATCATTCGTGGCTTTGGTAACGGCGCCAACAATGTGGGCATCGAACCATCGGTCGGTGTCTTTGTTGACGGTGTATATCGCTCCCGTTCAGCCGCGCAGATTTCCGATCTGCCGAACCTGCAGCGTGTCGAGGTCCTGCGCGGACCGCAATCGACCCTGTTTGGTAAGAACGCGTCTGCAGGTGTGATTTCCATCGTTACCCGCAAGCCGCAATTCGAAACTCAGGGCTCTATCGAGGCGACCGCAGGCAACTTCAACGCATTCCGCGTGAAAGGCGATGTCACCGGCCCGCTTTCCGATACAGTCGCCTACAGTCTCGCAGGCAACATCAATACACGCGACGGTTACGCCGACGACATTGCGATTGGTGAAGAGACCAATGAGCGTAATCGCTGGGGCGTTCGTGGCGAACTCCTTTTCACACCAAGCGAAACGCTTGAGCTGCGCTTTATCGGTGACTACGACAAGATCGACGAAGTTTGCTGCGTCGCTGGAAATCTGGTCAATGGCCCAACCGGAGGTCTGATTCAGCTGATTGGCGGCAACATCAACGGAGAAGACCCGTTCTCTTATGAGGTGTTTGGTAACTTCCCGTCCGAAAACGAGATCGAAAACTCGGGTCTGTCGCTGCAAGTCGACAAAGAGTTTACCGGGTTTGATGTCACGTCGATCACCGCATTCCGGAAAGTTGATTCCTTCACCAACCAGGACTCAGACTTCACGTCTGCGGACTTGATTGGTTTGAATGAGAATTCCGGTAAGATCGATACGTTCACTCAGGAATTGCGTTTCACGTCCAATAATCCTGATTCCAGCTTTGACTGGATGATCGGTGGTTTCTACTTCGACGAAAGCGTGGAAGTTTCTTCTGACTTTGAATATGGTGCGGACTATCGAAACTATGCCGATGGCTTGACTGCTGCTGTTGGCGCTCCGGGTGCTCTTGGAGGTATCGAGGCCGCGCTTGGATTGCCGGTTGGACAAACCTTTGGTCAGAACGGGCAAGGCCCGGAAGCTGAGTTTGGTCAGGACAACAAAGCCTGGTCCATCTTCGGGACATTGGATTTCTATCTGACAGATCGTCTGACGGCGACAGTTGGTCTGAACTATACCGAGGATGAAAAAGACGCGTTCTATACTCAAACGAACTCGGATGTGTTCTCGGCGCTCGATCTCGTTGAGATTGGCTTCGGTCAGGCGCTTGCTGGAGTGGGCGTGGATCCAACCGATCCAGCCGCCGTCGGGGCCTTCGCCGCGGCAAACCCAACAGCTTTCGCTGCCATTCAGGCGGCTGCTGCGGATCCAACTCAGAACCCGCTTCTGGGGCTTCAGGCGTTTCAGTTCCTACCGCCATTCCTGGACTTCCCGAACTCGGTCGAAGACGGGTCAACTTCGGACAATGCGACGACTCACACTCTGCGTGTTGCATATGACGTGACGGATAATATCAATGTCTACGGATCCTGGGCGACTGGCTTCAAGGCCACGTCCTGGAACCTGTCTCGCGATAGCCGGCCGTTTGCATCGGACTTCATTGCCGGGTCGCCTGTCACGAACCCACCTTCGTCACCTATTCGTGACGCCGGACTTGCACTTCCTAATCTGACCTCTGGAACG
>JANSXJ010000187.1 GCA_024743015.1 Hyphomonas sp.
AGACTGGACCTCGCTCTATTTGGATCTTCCCATCTCAGAGAATCTTACACTTAGATTGGGACATGATAAGACGCCCAACTCTCTCGAAGAACTAACTTCGTCCCGGTCGGTTGCCTTCAGTGAAAGGGCAAGTTTCACAGATGCATTTTCTTTTGATCGAGCGTTGGGGGCATCCCTTAGGGGATCGTTTGACGACGTGCAGGTTTCGGTTGGCGCGTATGCAGACAATATCAATGATGACGCATTTTCAGGAGCGTATAGTCTGGCAGGCAGGGTTGGGCGAACGATTCAAACCGAAGATACGACGATTTATCTTGGAGGGTCTGTTCGCTATCGCAAAATCGATGATGCTAGCTTCGAATACGATACCCGATTTCAGTCAGCGGCACCGCTCAATCTACTAGAATCAGACATCGAAGCGTCACGCGATGTATTCGCGGGGACGGAGTTTGGATACGCGCGCCGGAATTTCTGGACCACTGCCGAACTTGGTTATCTAGCCAGTGAATGCGACTGTCAAAATAGTGATTCTCTAGGTGGCTACTTTGCTGCGGGAGTGGTTTTTGGTGGCGCGAGATATCTCTCCGAAGGAAAGGTCTCTACCCCGACTATTCGGAAGCCCGTGGATGACGGGGGCGCAGGAGCTTTTGGGATTTCACTACGATATGATCATTTGCAATTGGCGCAAAAAATGTCCGGGTACGATGATGCTCAAACACTCAACTTATCGATTGATTGGTGGTTGAATAACAATCTGCGGTTTGCCCTAACTGCGTATCGCACTCGAACGTCTCAACCGCGGCAATTCCAAGAAAACACGATTTTTTTTCGCGAAGCGACAGGAATCGCACTTCGGCACCAGGTCACTTTTTAAGGGAAATGCGCGCGACCGATTGAAATTTAAAAAATATGTTCTATAGATGAAAAAAAGTGGAAATTACATTCCACTGCGTGCGCTAAATGCGTCTATGAGGAGGATCACATGGTACTTACAGTCGGTTCATTCTTGTTCTTCACCGCCATGGTGGCTGTAATCGTCTACCTCCTCGTCCGGCGAGACCCACAAAGTACTTCTGATGATTACTTTTTGGGGGGCAGGCAACTCACCGCGTGGGTAATTGCCGGTTCTCTCATTCTGACCAATCTTTCGACAGAACACTTGATTGGCCTCAATGCAGATGCGTTCAATCACACGATAGCGGTGATGGCATGGGAAACGACATCAGCGCTTGCGATGATCGTGACTGCGTTGTTCTTTTTGCCCCGTTACTTAAAGCGTGGATTGACCACAATACCTGACTTTTTAGCCGAAAGGTTTGATCGTCAAACAGCGTTCATTGCGACCATTCTCTTTTTGTTTTCCTACGTCATCGCAATTCTGCCAGTTGTCCTTCTATTCGGGGCCACCGGCGTGGAAAGCTTGTTTGGAATCTCAGAATCCTTCGGCATCGGACGAGTGACGACGATTTGGATCCTTGTTTGGATGATTGGTGGGATTGGTTCGATTTACGCCATTTTTGGTGGGCTTCGAGCCGTTGCTCTTTCCGACACGATCAATGGCGTCGGGTTTTTGTTGATGGGGTTACTGATCCCAATTCTAGGATTGCTCGCTATTGGCCAGGGCGACCTATTTGAAGGCGTGAACGAGCTTTACACATCTGAGCCCGAGAAATTCGACATTACAGGCGATGAGCCGGGATCGTTCCTGCCATTCAGCGTTCTGTTCACCGGAATGATCATCAATCAGCTTTTCTTTTGGGGAGCTAACCAATCCATCGTCCAGCGTGCTCTCGCCGCAAAAAACCTCAAGGAAGGTCAGAAGGGGGTATTGATCGCAGCTTGGTTTAAGTTGTTGGCGCCAGTGATCATTGTTCTCCCGGGCGTCATTGCGTTCTACATGTTTAAAGATGAACTTGGTGCTGGTGATGCCGCTCGCGCGTACCCAATGTTGGTTAACGAGGTTCTTCCTCCAGCTCTACGTGGTGTATTCGCGGCGGTTATGGTCGGTGCCATATTGAGTACCTTTAACAGTGTTCTCAACAGTTCTGCGACGCTTTTCAGCAAGAACATCTACGCGGCGATGAGCAAGGACCCAACCGAAAAGCAAGTCGTAGTATCTGGCCGGATGTGCAGCATAGTGTTGGCTGTTGGAGCTATGTTGCTCGCTCCGCTCATCGATACGTCTGGAAGCCTTTACAACTACTTGCAAATTACGAACGCGACGTTCTTCGGGCCGATGTTCGCTGTCATCTTAATGGGATACTTGACCAAAAACACCTCGGCCATTTCCGCAAAAGCCGGATTGATTGTGGGTCCCATTATCTTCCTCTTGGTGGTGTTCATCTTCGGCGAGCAAACCCAGGCCTTGCTCAAGACGATGTTTAATCTCAGCCACGATGTGCATTTCCTTCATTTCTTGGCGTTCATATTCTTGTTGACCGTGGCCTTGATGGGCATGATCAGTGTGTTCTCGCCCGCGAAAACCATTTATGTGCCTCGCGACAGCCACGCCGTAGATATGACCCCTTGGAAATGGGGCCGCTTGAATGCTGTGTTACTCGCAGGCGCGACTATCCTTTGTTACGTATTGCTCGCTCGATGATGACAGCCCCTATCATCTCCCTTCTCGCTCGTTACTCGCTCAAAATCGCGCCGACGAAACGCAAAACCGCGCGCGATTTCGCTCGAGTGTACATGCGTCCAAGACCGTGAGTTTCGAACCATCGCAAGCTCGTTGAAGACGTCGAACTTAGTCTTCTCGATCAAACTACAATTCCAACATCAAAGTTCAGCTCGATAGATGGAGTCATAAAATGCAAACGACAAAACAACCGTTCAGCCTGATCCAACGGCCGCGTGCCGTTAGCGCGGCAGCCGTTTTGAGCCTTATGGCTGCGGCTTGTTCATCATCTCCAGGGTTCGATATCCGCACAAACCAAGATGCACCCTTGAACGCCCCGACCAGTGCAGTTGATAGCGCGCAAAGCCCGGTTTCTGTTCGCGCCGATAAACCATTTCGCGTGCGCCTGGAGGTTGAAGTTGAAGGTGCAACACAAGCTCAATCTTTCGATTTGCAGATGCGTCGTAACAGTGGCGCCTGGGAAACGCTCACCGCACATGATTTTCCGTTCCCTCAAAGGGAATTATCAATCGACTTTACGTCCATTTCACCTGATGTTTCTGCGATCCCGTGGACGCTGTTGAAAGGCGATACGAGTGCCTTTTGGTTCGTTACGGACGATGGCGATCAGGTGCTGAGAGTAAGTCCAACGGAGTCGAATGTTGACCTAGTTATTCCGACCGAGTGGCCAATTCCCGAATACGGTTTTGTGGCTCAGTTTAAATTCAATAACAGCACAACAAACCAATTTGATGTCCTCCTGAATTTTGAGAACGATCAAAACCATGATCGGTTCCGCGTATCTGCAGACGGAATGTTAGACTTTATCCGGGTGCGGAATGGTACAGAAGAATCCATCTCCACTCTCAAATTGCCGCCTCTTGCAGGTGAGTGGCATGAGTTGGAGATTGAGCTGTCCGATAGCTCTTTGGACTTCTATATGGATGAGGATGAACTCTCTCTTTCCGCAACAGTTGAACCGTCTTCGACGCCAAGATTAGTCGGACTGACAGTTGAGAGCTCTGCGGCTGTGGATTTCGCAGAGATCGCAGTTGATGGTGTCCCATTGACACCGCGGGTCAGCATTGTCTCGAGTGGTGCCTACGAGCGAGGCGAGCAAACCACCGATGTGATTGCCGGGTCGACAGCCGCTTTCAATCCTGGGCTCGGGGTTTCATTGCAAGAGAGGACACCCCCCATCAACGGAAATGACTATCACACAGAGTTTGAGTGGCCCTTGGTTATTCGGCGCTTATCGGATGGTCCCACCGAAAATGATGACGGCGATCTGTTCGAATTTCGAATGGTCGATCCGAACAATTCTGGTTCCGTTCGAAGCGCAGTTGCGAGTGTGACTCTGAATGTCCCAGATTATCACATGGGAGGAACCTATATCGAAACGCCGGGGCGGATCGGTCCGTGGCAGGCCAAAAATGGTGATTTGTATTTCATCATGGAGCCATCCGAAACAGATAACAAATTCATGATGATGAAATCGACCGATGGTGGACGGACCTGGGTCGAGAGTGATGCACAGAACCGGCCAATGACCGGCGATCTAGAATCAGTCGACGGCCGCCAAATTGGTGACCAGATTCACATCATCCATCAGATTTCTGAATCGCTGCACTATCACGTTTTCGCAACCTCAGATCACGCGAATTCGCCCGATGCATGGCTCTCGACAGATGAAGTCGCCGCAGAGGCTGAAGCATTCTCTCAGACAAGTACGTTGGTTGTGCGCGAGGATGGAGTCCTCGCAGCGATTTTCCTCGCAGATAAGCTGAACTACACGATGCGCGGATTGGATGGGGCTTGGAGTGATCCAATTGAACTCGATCCGGAAGACGATTTGTTGAGCGCAGGACCACAGGCGGTTTTGGGTGCCAACAATGATATTCATTTTGCTTACTTCAGTGAGAATGGCGCGATTTGGTATCGCCAATTACTCGCCGACGGAACGCTCACGGAACGCCAACTGGTTGCCTCCAACGCTGGAACGACGGAAGATGATCTTGGTGCAGTATTGCCATTCTCTTATGACGCCGATGCCGGAGAAGCATCGATCGCTTACAGACTGGAAGATGGAAGTCTGTGGGAAACCCGCGTTACTGATGATGCTGTTTTGTCGGCGCCGCAGCTGATCACACGAGGACCAGTAATCGCGAATGCGACCGACTCCCAACAACCTGCCGCAGATTTCGTTCGCGTCGGAGACAAGGCATTTGCGCTTTATGTGGATGAAGCTTCGCGCGCAATATACAGTACACGGCGCGAAGGAGGCGAGTGGCAAGAGCCGGTGCTTGAAGTGGATAATATTGAAGGGTCCTGGGTTCGCGGCGAAATCATCACGATGCCGGACGGACAAAAAGCTTATGGCTATGTCTACGACGCTGGATCACTGGGTGGTACAGGGCTTAATCGCTTTGGGTACGTGACACTCAAAGAGGACTAGGTTCCCTTCGATTGATTTCTCAAGGAGAAATTGAATGGACGCTCTTCGATGGGGCATGATAGGCGGAGGCAAAGGCAGCCAAATAGGTGCGCTGCATAGGTATGCAGCGGCTTTAGATGGTAAATACCAATTGGTTGCCGGCGCCTTCGATCATCGAGAACAGCAGTCGATTGAGTTCGGAGAATCCTTGGGTTTAGGTTCAGACAGGGCCTACGCAACTTGGCAGACTTTTCTCGAAGCGGAGTCGTCGCGTCCAGATCCGGTCCAATTGGTCACCGTCGCGACCCCGAACAACAGCCATTTCGAAATAACAAGAGCTTTTCTAGAAGCCGGTTTTCACGTGCTCTGCGAGAAGCCTTTGACTATGACGGTTGAAGAGGCCGAGACGCTCGCTTCAATATCATCGGCAACTCAACGCTTATGCGCAGTCAATTATGGTTACTCTGGTTATCCTTTGGTTCGGGAGATGAAGGCGCTCATCGAACAAGGAAAAATTGGAGCGGTCCGGCTTGTGGTGTGCAACTTTGCACATGGACACCATGCAGGCATTGAGAATGAGTCAAACCCTCGCGTACGGTGGAGATATAATCCGAAAATCGCGGGCGTGTCTGGACAATTTGTTGATTGCGGCATTCACGCGCTCCATCTTGCGTGTTTTGTAACTGGGTTGGAGGTCGCTTCGTTGAGCGCGGATCTTGTTTCTTTGGTTCCAGACCGAGAGCTTGAAGACGATGCGATGGTAAATGTGAGGTTTGCGAGCAATGCAATTGGTCGAATCTGGACGTCATCAGTTGCCATCGGGAGACAGCAAGGGTTGGAGATCCAGGTGTTTGGAAGCGAAGGGGGTGTTCAGTGGCGTCAAGAACAACCCAACCAATTGCTTCTTACTCGCCAAGGGCAACGAACTTCAATTGTCGAACGTGGTGATCCACACATCTCGTCATCTTCTGCGAGATCGAACAGAATTACAGTTGGGCATTCAGAGGGAATTATCGAGGCATTCGCGAATATATACGTAGGCATTGCCGAAGTTATTGCGCAGGGGATTGGTGCCGATCGTGAAGCCTTGAGCCGTCTCCACTTGCCCACGGTTTGGGATGGTTTGGAATCCATGAGAGCGGTTTCCGCTGCGGTGCACAGCAGCCAATCCGGGGGCGCGTGGATCGAGGTTTGATCCGAATTCAGCCGAGCGAGAGTGTTCGAGCCATGGGCCTGGCCAATGAACGTACCGCCTACGACCATCCACAAGATTTTGCTTCATGCACAGGTTCCTGTTTTGGTCGCTGATACAGTGACCTAGCCCCCTGAACGGCAGCCACGCTTTGGTTATAGAAGTAGATTGTTTGACCTGCTCACCATCTCTAGGACAACCGGGTGGCCCAGAGATGGTGAGCAGGTCACACGCCGGAATAACTATTCAGAAACTGGCTGCGCTATAGGTGGCGGATCAATAAAGTTAGCACGTTCTTGATAGCCCTAACCAGCGCCAATTTTCAGGCTCGATTTCGGAGCCCGTCGAACGCTACAAGTCCCTAACAAAGTACCGGTTCGGACTCCTGGAATAAGACGCATTCGACCGCATATGACTTGCCTCTGGAAAAAGGGTTTTCAGGCGCAATTCTGCTTTGCCATAATTAAATGTCGTTCTCCTCTGTTTGAAGGATCAACAAGTTGCGCCAGATGATCGAGCAGTCCTAATACCTGAAGGACAGAGGCGTAGATGCCGATGCTGACCGCATAGTCGCCCTCTTCAATTCGCTTTAGCGCCTTTTTTCGATACCCAGAACGGTTAGTTCGCTTTCCTGCGCGTCCAGATCATAACCCCTGTTCCTTCATCTTCGTTTTCGAAAAATGCCGCCCTGACCGGGGAAGCAAAACTTGGATCATCCAGTTGGACGGAAAGATAAGGCGTATCTCCACCTTTGCTTTCTTCGCGCCACGCCGCACCAAGTTCAGCACCGCCAGCATAGATTCGAAAATCGGGTGCGCTCTCGTTTGCTTTCTTTTTGTTGGGCACGAGCTGCGCTTTCACGTTGATCGTCATCGTCCTGATCGTTCCGGTATATTTCCCGTCCTTTGCGGTGAA
>JANSXJ010000377.1 GCA_024743015.1 Hyphomonas sp.
AACAGGCGGTCTTCGCTGACATAGTTTCGCTCTACCAGGGCGTCGACCACGCTCATCAGGTCTTCGTAATCATTGCCGGGATAGGCCTTGTCGATGGCGCCAGCGAACGCGCCTCCATAGCCGGTCGACCCGCGCGGATTCACATAGACGGTGACATAGCCTTCCGCGGCATAGCGCTGGATCTCGCTGGCAAAGAAGGGACCGTACATGGCGAACGGCCCGCCATGGATTTCAAGGATCATCGGATAGGAGCCATCGGCTTCGAATCCGTGTGGCAGAGCGACCCAGGCTTCGATTTCGAGGCCATCAACACGAGACGGGACCTGAATCTCCTCGATCGTCGCCATGTCGAGATGATCAAGCACATCAGAATTGAGGTCGGTCAGGACGCGGTCTTCAACATTTCGCCCCATGACAGCAATCTCGGATGGACGGTCTGGCGAGCCCGCCGTGTAGGCAATGACCGGGCGACGGGTGTCAGACACGCTGAAACTGCCACCCGCATATGGGCGTCCAATCGAGGTGCCGCCAAGATTGGTGGCGAGTGTGTCGACGTCGCTTTCCATTGAGACCGACACCAGATCGATCACGCCGGCATTTTCGATCTGGGCGATCAGGCTGCGACCATTCGGGTGCCAGGCCATATCGTCGAAGGATCGATCGAAATCAGCCGCCAGTTCCACACTGCCGCTGCCGTCTGCATTCATCACATAGAGATCAGCCTGCTGATAGGATTTCAACAAATCGTCATAGCCGAGATAGGCGATCTTGCTGCCATCTGGCGAGACGACCGGGTTCGCGTCCGGGCCGTCGCGGCTGGTCAACGCGGTGCGGGAAAGGTCTGACAGGTCGACCCGATAGATTTCGCTCTCGATCGGGTCGAGTTCGCGATCTTCCGCCTCATTTCCGACGACCAGCAGGGCGTCATCGCCGAGCCAGGCGGGCGACCCGAAATCAGCTTCGCCACTGGTGACCTGACGCGGTGTGCCGCCATTGGTCGAGACCGTATAAACGTGCGTCGCGCCTTCCTTGAGATAGCCCTGGCCATCAAACCGGAAGGTCAGGTCGTCAAACACCCGGACCGGCTCTGCCCATTCGGCGCCCTCTGGCTTGGCCGGCGGCTTGGCAAAGCTTGGCGTTTCACCCGGGGTGAACATGGTGAAAGCAATGTGCGAGCCATCCGGCGACCAGGTGGCGTTGCCCGGGCCGCTCGGCAATTGCGCCAGCGAGACGGAGCGATCGCTGTCAAAATAATAGAGCCGCAGATCCGGCTTGCCGTCGGTGGCGGTCGTGTAAATGAGTTTAGTGCCATCCGGCGACCAGCGCGGCGCGCCTGCAGACGCGCCTCCGGTGATCAGCGGACGGTGCGCACCGGAGCGCACGTCGAGCGTCCAGAGATCGCCGCGATCCTGGTCCTTCAGCTTGTCCATCGACCGGCGGACATAGACAATGGTCCGACCATCCGGCGAGATTTGCGGATCGGCAGCATATTCGATGTCGAACACGCGCTCGGCGGTAAATTTCCGGCTGGTATCGTCCTTATGATCGTCGGCTATCGCTGGCCCGGCGAGCAGGCCGAGTGCGATCGCCCCTCCCAGCAGTCTGGATTTAGGCATCACCTTGTCTCCCTTATGATTTTGTAACTGGCGTAACACTAATCATTGGCTGGGGCCAAGCACTGCCTTTTCCTTGCCACAAGAAATCCTTACATTGGGGATATGAGCCTGTACTCACATCCAGGTGCGGGATGGTCGATCCGTCACTGGCGGCGCGACGATTATCCGCAGATCGAGGTGATCTTTCGGGAATGCCTCACCGCCTTTCCATGGCGTGCATCGGTGCGCGAGGAAGTCTTGCGTTTGCGCCAGGCCCTGTCGGCGAATATCGCCTTTGTCGCCGAAGAAAAGAGTGCAGGTGTCGTCGGCTTTCTGACCCTGGAACAAGGCAAGGCCTACGTTCCGCATGTCTTTGTCGATGGCGACTGGCGCTTTTGCGGTGTTGGCAGCGGCCTGTTGCAAGTGGCGCGCAATTTTGTTGGGCGTCCGTTGCAGCTTGACGTTGATATCCAGAATGCCGCCGCGATCGAGGCGTATACCGCGCTTGGCTGGAAAGAACGGGCGAAAGTCGGACGCGGTGCCCGCGAACAGGTTCGCCTGGTCGGGCCTTAGTTGTACGATGCAGCGACCTCATCAATCTCCGCCAAATGCTTAGCCTGCTCCTCTGCCGACAGGAAAGAGCCGGTGAAACTGTTGCGGGCGAGGGTGAGGATATCCTCACGTGTCAGACCGACCGCTTTTGTGGTCTCCACAAAGTTCTGATTCACATAGCCGCCAAAATAGGCCGGGTCGTCGCTATTGATCGTTGCCCGCAGGCCGAGCTCCAGCATCCGCTTCATTGGGTGATCCTTCAGATCATCCACCACACAGAGCGACAGGTTTGATAGCGGGCAAACGGTCAGCGTCAGGCCAGCATCTTTGACGCGCGTGATCAGCGCCTCATCTTCGAGCAGGCGATTGCCATGATCGATGCGGTCAATCTTGAGCAGGTCGAGCGCTTCATAGACATATTCGGGCGGCCCTTCTTCACCGGCATGGGCAACGAGTTTCAGACCTTTTTCTCGCGCCGTCGCGAACACACGCTCAAATTTGGAGGGCGGGTGACCGACTTCACTGGAATCGAGACCAACCCCGTGGATCCGGTCCAGGAAAGGTTCCGCCTGCGCCAGGGTTTCGAACGCGTCCTCTTCGGACAGATGGCGCAGGAAACACATGATCAGCTTGTATGTGATGCCATATTTCTCCGCCGCAGCATCCAGCGCCGACAGGATCCCGTTGATCGGAGTGGCGAAGGCAAGGCCGCGCTCTGTATGCCCTTGTGGATCGAAGAAGACCTCGACATGGCGCACATTGTCGGCGTGGCAACGCTGCAAGTAAGCATCCGTCAGATCGTGAAAGTCTGCTTCGGTCTGAAGCACGGACATGCCCTGATAATAGATGTCGAGAAAGTCCTGCAGGTTGGAGAAATTATAGGCGGCTTTTACCTCCTCCAGCGTCTTGAACGGGATGTCGACACCGTTGCGCTCAGCGAACAGCATCAATTGCTCCGGCTCGAGGCTACCCTCCAGGTGCAGGTGGAGTTCGGCTTTGGGCAGGGCGGCGATCAGGGCGTTTAAATCAGTCATTCCGTCCTGCTACTATGAAGCCGTGCTTTTGGGGAGCCCTGTAACTAAGCCCTCGCGCATTCGTTAACCGCTGATATAGTCTTGATCAGCGGGCCGACGGGGAAGCCCATGGAGGAGACAGATGGAACTGATCTGGTGGATCATTCCGGCACTGGCGGGTGTGATTGGACTTGTCCTGAGTTTTGCCGGGCTCGGACGCTTGTTGAAAATGCGACTGGCGGCAGGGGCGCTGCGCCTGTTATTGGGCCTCGGCCTTATTAGCGGTGCAGGCATTGGCGTACTGGCGGGGCTGAACCTGCAAACCTATAAAGCCCTGACCAAGGAGCGCGATGTCGCACAGATCGAATTCGTGCAGGAATCAGGGGCTGAAGACACTTACACAATGACGATGACGCTGGCGGATGGCGAGATTATTCGCCAGGAAGGCTTTGTCGGCGACGAGTTTCAGGTCAGCGCTCAGGTCATTCGCTTCTCCCCGATGAAGCAGCTGCTCGGCTATGAAAGCCTGTACCG
>JANSXJ010000305.1 GCA_024743015.1 Hyphomonas sp.
AAAGTGAAAACGCTCGGCTATGGCGCCGACGATTATCTCACCAAGCCTTTCAACAAGGACGAACTGATCGCCCGGATCACGGCGATTGTCCGTCGCTCCAAGGGTCACGCCGAAAGCGTCATCCGCACCGGCGAAATTCTGGTCAACCTGGATGCCAAAACCGTCGAAGTCGACGAAGAGCGCGTTCACCTGACCGGTAAAGAATACCAGATGTTCGAGCTTCTTTCCTTGCGCAAAGGCACCACGCTGACCAAGGAAATGTTCCTCAACCACCTCTATGGCGGTATGGACGAGCCCGAGCTCAAAATCATTGACGTGTTCATCTGTAAGCTGCGCAAGAAACTGCAGCAGGCAACCGGCGGAGAGCACTATATCGAAACCGTTTGGGGCCGCGGCTATGTGCTACGCGACCCGAAACCAAAGAAGGAAGCGGTCGCCGCTTAGGCCCCTTCTTTTACGACCCCGAATTGACTTTAACCCGGTGCTGCAAAGCGCCGGGTTTTTTCTTTGATTGGACTTGGGTTTGGTGAATTGAAGGTCTGTTTTGCGTGAGGCGGGGACATAAACCCTAGTGTCTTGCGCGGGGCGAGTTTAGGCCGCTCAGCTAATGTCCCTCCATGGTGCCCCAGCAAACGTCCTCATTCTGCGTCAAGGCGAATAGAATAGGTTACTCTGTAAAAGGGTTATAGATGTCGATGGGCACGTCCGCATTCGCACGGCATTCCGCTTCGAAATCATATTCGATTTCGTCCGCAAAATCAGGACGGATACCCGTTTCCAGCCAAAATTTGACCAACCCAAGTCGGGCGCAGAATTTTAAAAAGCGCTCATCTGCCCTCAACGGCGCGAATATAACATGAAACAAAAGCGTGGTGCGATACGACAATGGTCCTCGGGCATCATTGGGAGCACCGATAGGACCGATTCTAATCTTTTCGAGCGTATCATGGAATAAATCGGCACCCCCAAAATATCCGATGTGCAAGAGATCACTTGTTTCACCCGCACCTTGTTCGAGGATCGAATTGCGAAGCCGTTCAGCATAAGCTCTGTGTTTGTCTTTGTCTTCGCTAGCGAACAATGGCGCGCGCTCGAAATATGGGGAGTATTCCTGCATCTCTATGCCGCGCCGCGTCGTTTCTTGCATGACTTCATTCATTCGCGTTTCATTCTTGAGGAACCCATAAATCACGGCGAGCGTCGCACGAAATGGAGCGCTTTCCGGCCATCGACGAACAGCGGATTCCATTGCCTTTCTGGCCTTCTCCCAATCCCCTAGGTAGTTCTGGACTATTCCTGGCTGAGTTGCTGAGTACGAGTTCAGCGGGTCCAAACGCGAGCACTCGAATGCGACATCGAGCGCCTTTCTCATTCGGCCGATACAGGTTTCGTGAAACGCTACGAGGAACAATCCACCCGCTGTATTTCTGCTTGCAACCCGAAAATCTGCGATCGATGCGTGATGGTTCATCATATCTCCAAAATGATCGAGTTTTTGATAGCAAGCATTCAATGCATCACGGTTTCCTGGATCAATTGCCAGTGCCCGTTCGATGGCATCATCCACCGCCTTACCAAGCTCGTCGCGCATCTGAATCGGTGCAAACATTCGCGCCAGCGCTCTATTTCTTGCCAGCGCTCCCCAGGCCGGCGCGAAGCCCGGTGCGGCATGCGTCACTTCCTCCAAGGCAGCCACCGCGTCCATAATACGTTCAGGTGAGTGAGACCAATCGCGTCCCTGAAGGAAAAGATCATAAGCCGCGGGCGTCATCACGGACTGCCGTTGCCCCTCCAATTTGCGGTCCAGCGCCAGCGCGATTTGTTCGGAGATTTCGTCCTGAACGGCGAATACGTCCTCAATCTCTCGGTCATAGCGGTCGGACCACAGCGTTTCCCGAGTGTCAGATTTTTCCAGATGAGCGCTAATGCGTACACGATTGTTCGCGCGCCTCACCGAGCCATCAACCACATATGCAGCACCCAGCTCTTCTGCCGCCTCAAACTTTCGATCGCCTCGAAACTGAAAGCTTGACGTTCGGCCAATAACTTTCAGATCCGTGCCGCGGATCAAACGATCTATTATGTCCTCGCTTATGCCGTCGGAGAAAAACTGTGTATCAGTATCAGAGGACAGGTTGTCAAAAGGCAGAACGGCGAGCAGGGGTTCGTGCTCCGGGTGAGGATCCGAGGCGGTCTCGACCGCCGAGCTGATCTCAGCATCGAGGACGTAGCCACGCCGTGGGATGGTCTTGATAACATCGCCCCGTCCGTGTGGCACCTGTAGCGCCTTACGCAGCAGACTGACGGCCCGGGTCAGGCTTTCATCGCCGCCAAACTGCACGCCCCAGACCCTATCGATCAATGTGTCGCGCCTGACAGTACGGCCAGCTTGAGCCACCAGAACTTGCAGGAGTTGCATTACCTTGGGTTCAAGCTGGGACTGACCAGACGCGCTGGACAGAAGGAGCTGTCCTGGATCCACGCTGATCGCGCCAATCGCGAAGGGCTCGGTCCCAAGATCAGTCGTACTGGCCATGCCATTCCCCCCATATGCATCGCCCTACCGATGAAATACGCCATTAAAAACAGCGCATAACATATCCATCAGATAAGCCTCAGATCTCCGTCAGGATCATAGGACAGTTTCCGGTCATCTTCCACCCACAGCCAAACGGGCTGTCACAAAATTCACTGGGAGACCACCATGACTATTCGTATCAAAACCTTCGTCGCATCCATTCTCGCTTCGACTTTTGTCGCAACGGCAATCGCAGAAGACCAAGTGGCATTATCCTTCTCAATTGATCCCAATGCCGGGGTTGAAGCAAACTATGAAACCATTCGAGAGACCGCTGCTCAGGCGTGCGATGAGATGCATCCGCACCCAACCACACCTTCCATGATTTCGCATCGACGCGTGAAGAAGAAATGCCGCACGGAACTGATCGAGGCAGCCGTGTCTGCGTTCGGCGACCCGTATCTCACCGCGTTTCACGAAGACAGCAAAGTTGGGTTCCTGACATTCGCATCCAATGACTAAGCGCCAACACTCCTCCTGGCGCACCGGTGACCCGCGTGGTCACCGGTTTTTTTGTGTGAGCTTGATGTTCGCGCTTGCTGCCTAGAACACATTATGAGTGTCTGTATTAGGGCGCTAAAGGACGCCGGCCCAATGTCCCCTCCGACCCCGAGTGCAGCCATTTCCCCCCCTTCCGAGATCCGCCTCGGTATGGTTTACTCCGCGACTAGTAAAAAACGTGGGGACGTTATGAGATATTTAGGAGCCGGGCTCGCGCTTTCAGCCGGTCTGTTTTTCACCGCAGGAAGCGCCATCGCCCAGGACGTGGATGGCGTCCAGGAACATCCGATGATTGAACGCTATCCCGGACAGGAAATCCAATGGCAGAAGATCGAAAATTATATGCCGTACGAAATCGCTATTGGTCCGGTGACCGGTTACCGCAAAATAGACGACTGGATCGAAACTCAGGGGCGGGTGACGCGTACATTCTATGCGCTTGAAGGCGAAGAGCGGACCTATTCGGAGGTCTACCTCAACTATCTTGAAGCGCTGAAGGCTCAGGATTTCGAGATCCTCGCAGAGGGTATCGTGCCAGATCGCAAAGGGACGGGCCCTGGAACGAATAATTGGATTGGCGTCGCCTACGCCGCCAATCCGATCACAGAACAAGGGCCACAAAACAGCCTGTTTGCCGGGACCTCCTCCTCAGGTGGCGCCGGGTCGATTGTTGCGCGCAAGGAGCGCGCCTCCGGAACGGCCTATATTGTTCTGACCGTTGAACAGCATTCGAGTTCCTATATCGGCACGCTGATCGACATTATCGAAGTCGAAGCCGCAGAGACCGGACTGGTCATCGTTGATGCCGAGGCCATCGGTTCAGACATTACTGAATATGGGCGTGTTGTTCTGGATGGTATTGTCTTCGATTTTGATAGCGCGACGCTGCTACCGGCATCAGATCAAGCGCTGGCGAATATCGCAGCCTTTCTAGACGCCAATCCAGACAAGCAGTTCTATGTCGTCGGGCACACGGATTCGGTTGGCACGTTCAGCTACAATTACGGCCTCTCCGGTGATCGCGCACGGGCCGTGGTGGAGGCGTTGAAAGATACGCACGGCATTTCTCATGACCGCCTGGAACCGTTTGGCGTTGGCCCGCTTGCACCGCTATTCTCGAATACTGAAGAATCAGGGCGCGACAAGAATCGGCGTGTTGAACTGGTGGAGCGCCAGCCAGAACGCTGATGTTCGGTTCAAGCCCTTAAAAAACAAATCCCGGCGCGCGGGGCGTCCGGGATCATGCGCTCGAATTGTTGGAAGAGCCTTACTCGTCTTCCTCGATCATGTCGGCCCAGAGCACGTCTTTGCTGACGCGGATCGCTTCGACCAGAATGACCAGGACTGCTACGGAGAGCACCCACCATGCTGTGCTGGCTTGGCCAGCCCAATTCACCATTGCTTCTATCATCACCATGCCTCGGTCTTATGCCGTCGATGGACCCAATATGCCGATCACGTCTTAACGAGAGCTGAGTCAAATGTGGTCCTCGCTTGGCAATTCGTAATCAAAAGCGCCCAATTTCTTTACCCCTGACGACTTTTGCGTAAACAGGGGGCAGATGACGAACCGAACACCGAAACGAAAACCGCCGG
>JANSXJ010000085.1 GCA_024743015.1 Hyphomonas sp.
ATGACTCGGTGATCTTCGGACCGCAGCGCGACATGTATGTTCTCGGCACAAATGAGACGCTCGTATATGACTTCGAGACCGATCAGGTGTCGTCACCCTATAAGGACGGTTATGAGTCCCATGACATTCGCACCGTCATCGAGGGCTTGAATGAAGTCCTGCCGAATGGCGACGTCTTCATCGAAGAGTCAAAGTATGGCCGCTTGCTGGTGATGAGTAAATCCGGTGACATCCGCTGGAGTTATGTCAATCGCGCCGAGAATGGTACGGTCTATATCTTGCACTGGTCGCGATACATCAATGGCGAGCTGGCTCAGGCGCTTCGCAATACGTTCGCAGAAACAGCGGCGTGCGAGGATTAGGCTAAGTCAGGTTCATGTGATTAACTGCGACAAGGATCAAATTATGGGGACGCAAATGGTCAGGACAATTACCAAGCTTACTGGGCTTTTCGCACTCTGCGCGGCGCTGACGGGACCCGCATCAGCCTATACCGGCCCCGGTCTGGGGTTTGCCAGCATTGCGGTAGTTCTGGGATTCATTGCATCCATCTTTGTGGCGATTTTTGCGATCCTCTGGTATCCTTTCAAGCGCATGCTCAAGGGGCGAAAAAAGGCCTCGCCTGCGCTCTCTGCCGACTTGGACCCGCTTCCCGGAAACGATGAAAACACAGACCCCGGGAATAAGTAGGCGGCGATAATTGATCTTCGTCGCTCTCATCCTGCCGACCATTGCGTTTGTCGAGTTGTTCGTGCGGCTGAAAGTTCTGGAGCGCGCGGCTGTTCCAGCACAACTGGCTCAGCGCTCTCTTCGCATCATTCAGGCTGAGCGAATTTCGGATCACTGGAAAGAACGTGTTCTGCCCGTGTATTCTGCGCGTATGATGCTCGCGACCTTGCGCCTCCTTCTCGTTCTGCTGGTCGCGTTTTCTCCGTTCTTTTTCGCGGCGTTCGCAGCGAGTTTTACTGAACTGCCCTTGCTGGCGGAAATGACCTCATTGCGTGGAATTCTCATCAGCACGCTTGCGGCCTTCATTTATGTTCTCGTCAGGAAACGCCTTGTCGCAAGATAATTACAGCAAGGTGGATCAGATTTTTCACCAGATCGCGCTCGGTGGGCGCGCGACGCCCGAACTATTTTTCGATCTGGAAACAAGTTTCTTCGGAAAGAACCTGCCAGATGTAAGCCAGGGCAAGCATGTGTTCGTCTCCGGACTTGCGCGCGCTGGAACAACTGTTCTCATGCGCTTGCTACATTCTACCAAAGAATTTGCGTCGCTTACCTATCGCGACATGCCGCTGGTTATGGCTCCGAACCTGTGGAGCAAACTCTCCTCTGGCAAAGAGAAACAAGGCGTCGAAGCAGAGCGCGCGCATGGCGACGGACTCTCGGTGAGTTTTGATAGCCCCGAAGCGCTCGAAGAAGTATTCTGGCGAACCTTTAGTGGCAAAGACTATATCCAAGCCGACCAGCTTGTACCGATGCAGGCGAGCGACGAGGCGCTGATCAGCTTTCGCCAATATGTCAGTCTTATCCTGAAGCGATACGACCGGACGCGCTACCTTTCCAAGAACAATAATTCCATTCTGCGGCTTCCCAGTCTGTGCCGGGCGTTTCCCGAGGCGATCATCCTCGTTCCGATCCGCCATCCGGCGAGCCACGCGGCCTCGCTCTTGCGTCAGCACGAGCACTTTCTCGAGGTGCATCAGGCGAGCGCATTTTCCCGAAAATACATGACCTGGCTGGTCCACCATGAATTCGGGGCTGACCATCGGCGCTTCAAGTTTGGGCCAGAATCGATAAGCGGATCTCAGGATCCATCCGACCTCGCTTATTGGGTCGATCTTTGGATCGAGGCCTATTCCTATCTCGATCAGGTATTGGATAGCCTGTCCGGACGCGGCGTATTCATCTGCTACGAAGATCTCGTCGCAAATCCGGATGTGGCCAGATCAAAACTTGCGAACCGCCTATCCGTTGAAATTGATGAGTCCGTTCTGCTGCGCCCAGCGCCGGAATATCCGGAGTTCGACACGGCGAATCTGGACGAGGCGATCTCCCTGTTCGAGCGGCTTCGTGAAAAAAATCTCATGCGTTCTGACTGAGCGGTTCGCATCAAGGCGCACCATCGCGCATCGGTGTCACTTAGGCTCTAGCGAATCCCTTCATCCCACGCTAAAGGCCGCGCATGACTGATACATCCGCGATCATCGCCGCTATGCAGGCCGAACAGACCGAGACCGATGCCTCAGAACACGGCATCAATGCCGAGGAATGGCACCGCCTCGTGACCCGCCTGAACCGCAAGCCGAACCTGGTTGAGCTCGGTATTTACTCGGTGATGTGGTCGGAGCATTGCTCTTACAAGTCTTCGCGTCGTCACCTGTCCAAGTTCCCGACCAAGAACAAGCATGTCATTCAGGGCCCGGGCGAGAATGCGGGCGTGATCGATATTGGCGACGGTCAGGCCGCGATTTTCAAAATGGAGAGCCACAACCACCCTTCCTATATCGAGCCGTATCAAGGCGCGGCCACCGGCGTCGGCGGCATCCTGCGCGACGTGTTCACCATGGGCGCGCGCCCGATCGCGCTAGTCAACGCACTGCGCTTCGGCGATCCAAGCCATCCCAAGACACGCAGCCTCGTCGCCGGTGTCGTTGCCGGCATTGGCGGTTATGGAAATTGCGTCGGTGTCCCGACAGTGGCGGGTGAGACTGAGTTCCATTCCGGCTATAATGGCAACATCCTGGTCAATGCGATGGCGGTGGGCCTCGCCGATCAGGACAAGATTTTCTACGCGCGCGGTGCGACACCCGGCAACCCGATCTTCTATGTCGGCTCAAAAACGGGCCGCGATGGCATCCACGGTGCGACCATGGCCTCGGCCGAGTTTTCCGAAGGCGACGAAGACAACCGCCCGACGGTTCAGGTCGGCGATCCGTTCACCGAGAAATTGCTGATTGAAGCCTGCCTCGAATTGATGGCGACCGATGCGATCCAGGCCATTCAGGACATGGGCGCAGCGGGCCTTACATCTTCTTCCGTCGAGATGGCCGATAGCGGCGGTGAGAATGGCGAAGGCATTGGCGTTGAGATGGACC
The DNA here is from genome assembly GCA_024743015.1 of Hyphomonas sp. GTDB lineage: Bacteria > Pseudomonadota > Alphaproteobacteria > Caulobacterales > Hyphomonadaceae > Henriciella. The sequence goes on from JANSXJ010000085.1 coordinate 3,102, forward strand.
TGGACAAAGTCCCGCAACGCGAAACCGGCATGAGCGCCTATGAAATCATGCTGTCGGAGAGCCAGGAGCGCATGCTCATGGTGCTCTATCCGGACAAGATCGACCTCGCCAAGAAAGTGTTCGAGAAATACGATCTCGACGCCGAAGTCATCGGCATGACCACCGATACAGGCCGTATGGTGCTGAAACAATTCGGCGAGGTGGTGTGCGATATTCCCGTCGCCCCTCTGGCGGAAGACGCCCCGAATTATGATCGCCCCTGGGTCGAGCCAAAAACACGCGCGCCGCTCGACATCTCCAAATACCCCGAGCCGGAAGACTATGGCGAGGTCCTGCTCAAGCTGATGTCCTGCCCGGACATGGCCTCCAAGCGCTGGATCTGGGAACAGTATGATCGTCACGTCATGGGCGATACGGTGGACAGCTCGCAAAGCATGGGCAATGCCGCCATTGTCCGCATTCATGGCACCAATAAAGCGCTCGCCATTACCTCAGACTGTACGCCGCGCTATGTCGCCGCCAACCCGTATGAAGGTGGCAAGCAGGCCGTCGCTGAGGCCTATCGCAACCTCTCCGCCGTCGGTGCCAAACCGAACGCGATCACCGACAATCTCAATTTCGGCAATCCCGAAAAGCCGGAGACGATGGGCTATATCGTCAAGGCGATTGAAGGTATGGCCGAGGCGTGCAAAGCGCTCGATTTTCCCGTCGTGTCCGGCAATGTCAGCCTGTACAATGAGACGGACGGCATCGCGATCCCGCCAACGCCTGTCGTCGGCGGCGTGGGCCTGATCGAGGATCTGGACAAAGTGGCAACACTGAAAGGCGCGCAGCCTGGGGATGTGCTCGTCCTGATTGGCGAGACCAAAGGCCATTTGGGCGCATCGCTATATGCGCGTGAGATTCTTGATCGAGAAATCGGTTCACCTCCGACCATAAATCTGGACGTGGAACGGAAAAACGCAGACTTCGTGCGCGAACTGATCGAAAACCAATTGATCAACGCAGCTCACGATTTGAGCGATGGCGGGCTGGCGTGCGCGGTGGCCGAACTCGCCCTTGCGAGCAACTCAGGTGTTCATCTGCACGGCGATCAGGATCTGAGCTTCAATGAAGATCCCGCGAGTTACAGCGAGGTTTGGCACTTGTTTTCAGAAGACTCGGCACGCACGCTGATTTCAACGGCGCAGCCGGAGGAAGTTCTGAAACTGGCTGAAAGTCATGGCGTGTTCGCTTGCTTTGTTGGGATTACGCAATTGGACCCTGTCATCAGCTTTCGAAATGGTGCCGATGAAGACAAAATCAACCTCCCCCTCGCCCGCCTCCGCGAAGCGCATGAAGGCTGGTTGCCGAACTATATGAGCAAGGTGGATTAGACCGAAAATCCGACGGTCCCGGACTTGATCCGGGACCTCCTGCCATCAAGACCGTAACGAAATTCAAGATCCCGCGTCGGGCGCGGGATGGGCGGACTAGAGACATCCGACGATACCTGCGCAGGGGTTTCCGGTCATTTAGGGCAAGTGAATCCGGCCGCTCCCTAAATCAGCTCATAATCCTCAAACTTCACCTCTGATACCGCGGCGGCATAGTCGCGGGTGTGCGAGGACCAGTTTTGAGTGATCTTGCCGTGCTCGTTCTTGTACCAGCTATTGCACGCGGGATCGGCCCAGACCGTCTTGTCGAGGTCGGCCTGAACCTCGGCATTGAACCGATCCTGAGCCGCGCGGGTCGGGACCATGGCGGCCTTACCCGCCTGACCCAGACCATCCAGCGCCTTGACCGCATATTCGACCTGCCGTTCGAGCATGAAGGTGATCGCATTATGGCCGAGATTCGTGTTCGGACCGTAGAGCACGAACAGGTTCGGGAAGTCGGTCACGGTGATGCCGAGATAGGCCTCGGGATAGTCGCTCCAGACTTCATTGAGGTGTTTCCCGTCCCGGCCCTGGACATCAACCGACCAGCGCCAACCCGTCGTCTCGAACCCGGTGGCGAAGACGATCGCGTCGAGCTCATAATGCGTGCCGGAGACCGTCTTGATGCCGGTCTCCGTGATCGCCTCAATTCCATCGGTTTCCAAAGTGACATTATCCCTGGTGAGCGCCGGGAAATAGTCATCCGAGATCAGAATGCGGCGACAGCCAATCGGATAATCCGGTGTCAGTTTGGCGCGAAGATCCGGATCTTCGACTTGTTCTTCCAGCTGGTTCATCGCGATCCGGTGGTAGGCCGCCCGCCCTTCAGGGGTCCATTTGAACGCTTGCCAGAAAAATGTGTCGGCTTGCTCGTAAATGATCTGGCGGTTCAGCGCGCCAATCTTCATGGCAAGCTCGGGATCCGTGCCGAGCAATGCGCCCTCCTCGGCGCTCATCGAGACGTCATTGCGCGGGATGACCCAGTTCGGGCTGCGCTGGAAAACAACCAGTTCCGCAACGTCTTCGGCGAGCTCTGGAATGACTTGCACAGCACTGGCCGCACAGCCGATGATTCCAACGCGTCTGCCTGTCATTTCGATCGAATGATCCCATTCAGCCGTATGGGTCACCGCGCCTTTATAGGTGTCCTTGCCCTGGATTGCTGGCCAGTTCGGGCGATTGAGCTGACCGAGGGCGCCAATTACGGCATCGCCGGAATAGCTTGCACCACTTGCTGTGGTTACAGTCCATGTTCGGTTGTCCTCATCCCAGATGGCGGAAGTCGCTTCATCTGACAGGTGAATATTCGGGCGGAGTTGGTAGCGGTCGACGATCTCTTCCGCATAGGCCTGGATCTCGCCGCCTTGCGGGTAGGCACGGCTCCAGTTTACCGACAGGGCGAAACTGTACTGGTACAGTGCGACGGGCACATCGCAGGCGACACCGGGATAGGTGTTCTGCGCCCATGTGCCGCCGACCTTGTCCAGCTTTTCGACCATTGTGAAACTGTGCCCGGCTTCCTGCAGCTTGATGGCCGCGCAGATCCCGCCGAGTCCCGCACCGATAATGATGACATGCTTGCCTGCCATGCCGCGCCTCCTCCGATGTCGTCTTTATTTCAAGACAGGATGGCGGAACCTTTGCACTTGGCAAGGGTCACGCGAGGAGAATTTGGCCTGGTTTCAGGTGCCGCGAATGCCTTCTCGCGCCGGGTGAGCCGGATAAACGCCGAGAATTTTCAGAGACGAAGAAAAGAAGCCAAGCTCCTCCAACGCTAACTGGACGGATCGCTCGTTCGGATGACCTTCAATCTCGGCATAGAATTGCGAAGCGTTGAACGAGCCTTCGATCTGGTAGCTTTCGAGTTTGGTCATGTTGACGCCATTCGTCGCAAAACCGCCAAGCGCTTTGTAAAGGGCGGATGGAATATTGCGAACCTGGAACAGGAAGGCAGTGACCGCTCGGCCATCTTCGGGCGTGATGTCCGTCGGCTCCGGCGCCATGATAACGAAACGCGTCGTATTGTGGCTGGCATCCTCAATATCCCAGGCAAGGATTTCCAGACCATATTCCTGGGCCGCTAGCGCAGGAGCAATCGCGGCTGTCTTCGGATCCTTGTTTTCAGCCACGCGCCGCGCAGCGCCTGCCGTGTCAGCGGCGGTAACGGCGGCGATACCGTGCTTGCGCAAATAATTCCTGCACTGCCCAAGCGCCATGACATGGCTATAGGCGCGCTCAATGTCTTCCACCTTTGCGCCAGGCATGCCCATGAGCTGGAACTTGATGCGCATGAAATGCTCACCAATCATGTGCAGCGTGGTCGCCGGCAGGAGGTGATGGATATCGCCGACGCGTCCGGCAATCGTGTTTTCAACCGGGATCATGGCAAGCTGGGCCTCACCGCCCTCGACCATGGCGATTACGTCCTCAAACGTCCGGCAGGCCACCGCATCATATTGCGGGTACACCTCACGGCAGGCGATATGAGAATTCGACCCGCGCTCTCCCTGGTATGCGATCTTACCTTGCGCCATGTTGCTTGCGCCCTTTTTGCTTCAGTTCTCGCCTTATCGACAACCAATTTGATGTGAACATCCGGTTACCCAGACTGCGCGCATTCGCCGCTGAAAAACAGGTACGCGCGATCTGCCACATCTGTGTATATTGATCGCAAGGGAATAGCGTGCCAGAAGGCGCGCGCAAGACTTGATATTTGAGGGATCACCTGATGGGCGAGCTCGGACTAAACAAGATTTTTGGAGCGCTATTGGCGGTAGGCCTTGTAGTGCTGGGCCTGAAGGAAGTGTCGACCATTGTATTCGGCGGCGGACACCATGGGCACCATGAATACGAATCACTGAACCAGTGGGCTGAAGAAAACTTCCATGGTTACCGCATCGATATCGCTGAAACAGGCGGCGGCGGTGAAATCGTTGAAGAGGTTTACGACCTGGGCTTGTTGCTTCTGGGCGCAGATCTGGCGGTCGGCGAGCGCAGCTTCAAAGCCAAGTGCGCGTCGTGCCACACGATCGAGGAAGGCGGCGCGAACGGAACCGGGCCGAACCTTTATGCGACAATGGGCGCTGCCAAGCAGAGCCATGCCGGCTTCAATTATTCTGGTGCGCTGAGCAACACGGAAGGTGACTGGTCCTGGGAACGGATGGACGCCTGGCTCGAGAACCCAAGCAGCTACGCCCGCGGAACAAGCATGGCGTTTGCGGGCTTGAAGCGGGACAATGAGCGCGCCAGCGTTCTCGCCTACCTCGCCTCTTACAGCCCCGATGCACCACCACAGCCGGAGCCGCTTCCTGAAGTCACCGCTGACGGCGACGCTGAGGAAGCTGCTGGCGATCTCGCAGAAACCGATGAAGCAACGATCGATGGCGTCATTCAGGATGCGACTGAACTGGCCGAAGACGCAGCGATCGAAGCTGAAGCCACCGCCGATCAAGCCATTGAAGACGCCGCAGATGCAGGCGCTGAAGCGATTGCGGATGCAACTGTCGCCGCCGAGGACGCAATCGACACAGCCACTGAGGCTGTTGAAGACGCAACTGAAGATTTGACCGACGAGCTTAGCCCTGAGGAATAAGCCAGTCTGGCCTGACGCCAACACTTTCAGACAGATCGATACGGCGGGCTCTGGTGGGCTCGCCGTATTCTCTTGCGATCCGTTCAATCGCAGGCTCCAACGGCTCTGCCATCGTGGTCATAAAGGTACCGTTCGAGTGCAGCAGCGTGTCTGCGTCGCGCATCATGCCGACATGGCCGTTCCAGAAAACAAGATCGCCGCGGCGCAGGGCACCCGGCTCGCGCCAATCTGAGATTTCTATGCCGAACCACTCGCTTTGCATGTCACTGTCTCGAGGCGCCTGAACCCCGCAGGCGCCAAACGCGATCTGAACGAGGCCGGAACAATCGAGGCCGAGGCAATCACGGCCACCCCAGAGGTACGGCGTCCCGATCAGCTGCTCGGCGACACGGACTGGATCCGTTTCCGGGTCATCGATTGGAGCCACCAAATGCTCCACGATCCAACCCGCGCGTTCAAACTCAACGTAGCGTCCGTGTCGTGCGCCCGTCGCCGTGAGTTGCGCGCCGCGGCCCAGAATGAAATTCGCCGCGGCGGTAACACTGGGCTCGGCATAAGTGTGAAGGCGCGGAACCACGATCCGATGCGTCGGGTTTAGAACCGGCGCCGACAGAGCCTCGATCAGAACCCAGCCGACATAGTGATCCAACTCGCACTGAACGAGTGCGAACTCGCCATCCTCGTGATGCAGAAGGACGGTTTCTCCGAACAGGGCCTGGCTGATCTGGGTCGCATCCGGCTCGGGGTGCTTGCGAATCGCGGTCACGCCCGCGCTAACCTGGAACCGCGCACGCAACCCCCCAGACGGCAGGGTCAGTCGAGCATCACTGTAAGGCAGCATCTAGCACTCCGATTACGCTCTAATCAGGACTATAGACCGAAAACCAAGGAAAAGTTTAGGCGACCGCGCGGTCCAGATCCGCAGCTGGCGCTGCGCTCTCTTCGCCCGCTTCAGCCGCTTGAATGCGTCCACCAAATGCGCGGAGCCAGTTCATCCCTTCAGTGGTTCGCTCAATATGGACACTGCGGAGATCATTCTCATCCGGGATACGACGGATAAACTGGTTCTTCTCCAGAACATCCAGAGCGCGGGTCACAGCTGGCTTCGCGATGTTCAGATGTCCTGAGAGACCGCGGACCGTGTGTGGGCCGGGGGTCAGCGCCACAGTCATGAGAACGGCCTGCTGGCGCGCGGTCATGTCGGATTCGTCGGAGCGGACATAATCCGTGAGCGCGCAACGCCAAAGATCCAGGGCCTGTCTCTGTGTCATCGCCATTTCGCTCACCTCATTTCGTTTGGTAAGCGAATCAGAATCCGATTTGCGACTCGCGTAAAGAGTCCAGAATTAATTTTCCGTCTGGCGCGATTTTTTCAGGCTTGGCAGCGTGAACATGGCGAGCTTCAAGCTTTCCGCGATCCGTTCCGCTCGCTTCATAAAGAACGGAACGACCTCAGGTGACGGCGCAAGATCGCGCACCGTGGTCTCGAACACGCCCAGCCAGAGTGAAAAATCTTCCCTGGCGACTCCCGTCAGCTTCTGATGAGCCGGAACAGGTTTTCCGGAATATCGCCCGGTACTCATCGCGACCGAGGACCAGAAATCCTTCATCTTTGGGAGGTGATCATTCCAATCATCAACCGCCTGGGCGAAGATCGGTCCAAGGCGATCATGCGCCCGGATTCTCGCATAAAACGTCTCGACCAGACTGGATATGAACGCGTCATCGATGCCCATCGCGGCGGCTTGCGCCTGAATCTCGGCGCGACGCTCCTCAGCGCTGCGAACGCGATAGGTCATGTAATTTCGGTCTCCATACGAGAAGCAGAGCGCGCACGAAACGCGCTCCGCAGCCATACGTAGGTCCCCTTATCGATCGCGCTAGAAGCTCAGCACTTTGGCGTAGCGCACATGCGGAAGCGCCTTGAGTTGCTTGACGAGGTCCACGGATGGCTCGGTATCAATCCCGATCAAGGCAATCGCCTCGCCTCCGGCATCAGTACGACCGAGATGGAAGGTCGCGATATTGATATCTTCCTTGCCGAGCAGCACGCCGAGCGCTCCGATAAAGCCGGGCTGATCGAGATTGTTCACGTACAGGACCGTCGGACTGAAATCGCCTTCCAGCGCCATGCCCTTGACCTCGACAATGCGCGGTTGGCCAGCAATCAGCGTGCCCGCTAGCGAACGCCAGCCCGGGTTTGGATCATTCTCGGTGCGCTTGGTCAGAACCTTGATGCGGATCAGACTCTCATAAACCGGGCTGTCATCGGTTTTCGACTCGGCCAGTTTGACGCCCGTATCCTGCAGAATTGCAGGGGCGGATACCATATTTACGTCGCCGCGAGAGGCCCGTAGCAGGCCCGCCAAGGCGGCAGCGGTGAGCGGCTTGCGGTTGAGTTCGCTGACTTCACCTTCATACTCGATCACGACTTCTTCGAAGCCGTAATCGCTGATCTGCCCGGCGAACATGCCAAGTTTTTCGGCCAGCGTCGCGAACGGTTTCAGGCGCGGGGCTTCGTCCGCAGTGATTGACGGCATGTTGAGCGCATTGGTCACCGCGCCGGTGAGAAGATAATCGCTCATCTGTTCGGCCACTTGCAAGGCGACATTTTCCTGAGCTTCCGTGGTCGCGGCGCCCAGGTGAGGCGTGGCGATGAAATTGGGAGCGCCGAACAATACGTTTTCCTTGGCTGGCTCTTCAGCGAACACGTCGAAAGCGGCTGCCGCGATATGCCCGGAGGTCAGGAGTTCGGCCACTGCAGCTTCGTCGACCAGACCGCCGCGCGCACAATTGACGATAATCACGCCCTTCTTGGTCTTGGCGAGCGCGTCGGCAGACAGAATGTTGCGGGTCTGATCGGTCAGTGGTGTGTGCAGCGTAATGGCATCTGCGCGAGCGAGCATAGCGTCGAGGTCTTCGGCTTTTTCAACGCCCAGCTCTATCGCCCGCTCGTCTGTCAGGAAGGGGTCATAGGCGAGCACCTTCATTTGCAGACCCTTGGCGCGTTCGGCGACACGCGCGCCGATGTTTCCGCAGCCGATCATTCCAAGCGTCTTGTAGGACAGTTCGGTTCCCATGAAGGCCTTCTTCGGCCACTCACCAGCCTGGGTCCCGGCATTCGCTGCAGGGATCTGCCGCGCGGCAGCGAACATCATGGCGATCGCGTGTTCGGCAGTTGTCACAGCATTTCCGAACGGCGTATTCATCACCACCACACCTTTGCTGGTGGCCGCTTTGATATCGATATTGTCGACGCCAATTCCGGCCCGGCCGATCACTTTGAGATTGTCAGCCGCTGCGATGACGTCCGCATCCGGCTTACAAGCAGATCGAACGACGAGGCCGTCGAATTCGGGAATTTTGGCAATCAGCTCATCCTTGCTGAGGCCGACCGCGGTTTCTGTATCAAGGCCGCGATTGTGGAAGATCTCCACCGCTGCCGGGGCGAGTTTGTCTGCAATCAGAACTTTAGGCATCTGTTTCTCCAAAGCGCCAATCGGCGCGATCTAATCTGTGAACAAGGCAGTCATCGTCTTCATCAAACAAACGACGACCAATCGGTCGGAAGCCCAGACGCTGATAGAAGCGGTGGGCATCCGTATTGGAATTCAGGGGATCAATCAGGATGGCTTCGACCAATCGATTGGCGAAGGTCATGTTGATGGCTGCTGTCATCAGCTCGGTGCCATAACCTTTGCCAAGACAATCCGTTTCGCCAATCCAGATATCCATCGCACGCAAGTTTGGTGGACAATCCTCACCCCAATAATGCGTGCGCTCCAGCGCCGGATCGATGATCTGCATGGCCCCGATGGGGCGACCATCCAGCTCAGCGATAAAATAGGCGCTGGCAGGATCGTCACTTTCAATCTCTTCGGCCCAGACCGCGCCTTCAAACGCGATATCAGCCTCTGGATCATCGGTCGTGGCGGCGATGACATGCGGCTCGCGATCCCATCTCTGCAGATGAGGCACGTCAGCTGTCGTGGCAGGTCGAAGAATCAGCGTCATGGCCGGAGCCTGAAATTGCTAAAGCGCTGC
>JANSXJ010000027.1 GCA_024743015.1 Hyphomonas sp.
CCATCTGCGCGTGACCTTCCGCTTCAGTATTCTGCTGGCCCCAGGTCATCGTGCCAAGACAACATGAGGTGACCATCAGATCGGTTCGTCCAAGTTGTCGTTTTTCAATCGCCATAGGTATTTCCTCATTCCATGATCGGCGAAAACGATAGTGCTGATTCTGCCGCTGACCAGTCCGGTTTTTCTTGAAAAGCGATAAAAACGACCACATAATATAGGCAATCCGCGCGCTCGTGCGCGGGCCTTTGAAAAGAGGAAGCCATGAACGACTTCAACACGTCTATCGCCCGTGGCCGGACGATGGATGCCAGCGTGGATGCTGGACTTCGAACCTTTATGCTCGGGGTCTATTCCAAGCTGACCATCGGAATCGCCATTGCGGGCATTCTCGCCTTTGTCGCGGGCACCGTTCCTGCGGTGCGCGATCTCGTCTTCGGGACGCCGCTCTATTATGTCGTGATGTTCGCGCCACCAGTGCTGATCATCGGGTCCATGTTCTTCATGAAGAATCCCAGCCCGACCGGATCGGCGATCCTGTATTGGGCGATTGTCGCGACCGTTGGATTGGGCCTTGGTGTCTATTTCGCCCTGGCACAAGCGGGTATGAGCACGACGACGGCCGGAGGGATTTCGCAGTCCTTCACCTATATGACGATCGCCAAAGCCTTCTTCATCACGGCTTCAGCCTTTGCGGCCTTGTCGCTCTGGGGCTACACGACGAAGCGCGATCTCAGTGCGATTGGCAGTTTCGCCATCATGGCGATCTGGGCGCTGTTTGCGGTTGCGATCATCTACATGGTCCTGCCAGCACTCGGCCTGATCGAGCATTCCGGCCCGATGGAGTGGATTATCTCTGGTGGGTTTGCGATGCTGTCTGCGGTGCTCGTCGCCTGGCAGACGCAGGAGCTTAAAGAAGGCTATTACGCCTTTGCTGGCGATCAACGCGGTATGGCGGTGATGACAAATTGGGGCGCGCTCAATTTCTTCATCATGTTCGTCAACATGTTCCGCTTTGTCCTGATGCTTCTGGCATCCCGCGACTAGCGGCCTGTAAATCTGATCTCTGAAGCCCCGGCCACGTGCCGGGGCTTTTTCATTTGACCTCTCGGGCGAGTTTCGTATTCTGGAACATGTTGAGAACATAGTGGGAGGCAAATGTGCAGGAAATAGACCCCGAAACGGTACAGGATCCCGTTGCACAGCAGATCGCCCGCGGCGTTCTTCGCCTGATGACGGATCATGGTTATGCCGGCGTCACCGAAATGACGCTCGCCAATGGCCGGCGCGCAGACGTCGCCGCCATTGGACCAGGCGGGGAAATCACCATTATCGAGATCAAATCCTCTATTGCCGATTTTCGCAGCGATCAGAAATGGCCGGAATACCGCCCCTTTTGCGACCGGTTCTATTTCGCCGTCGGGCACGATTTCCCGCAGGATCTGATCCCCGACGATACGGGTCTGATCATTGCAGATGCCTTTGGCGGCGCCATTCTGAGAGAGCCGGAATGTGAAAAGCTGGTCGCAGCGCGGCGCAAGGCGGTGACTTTGCGCTTTGCACGACTGGCGGCGGCGCGCCTGTGTCAGCCTGTGATTGCTTAAGATGCCCTATGGACTCTTTGCCCCCTCAGCCCTAGCTGCGCCCCTATGAGCCACGCATACCCTCTCGGTAAGACTGCGCGCGATGCCCTGAAGGGCACGAAAGAGGCGGCGCGCACCCGATATGAAGCGGAAGATCTTGCTGGGGATGTCGCGATCGATGCGCTCGAAACCGAATGGATCACCCCATCGGAAAAGGATTTGCCTAAAATCATGGCGCAGGCGGCCGAAAACCCCGGCCATGGCTTTGTCCAGCATTATGAGGATGGCGCCGGCAAAACCGTGTTGGCGGTGACCTATTGGAAGCTCGGAAAGGCTCGGAAGAAGAAACCGGTCCCGAAACCCAAAGGCGACCCTGCCGCACAAACCGGCGTGGAAGATCACACCGATGATCTCTACTTCAAGTCTGGCCGAACCAAGAAAAGTTCCCGCAGACGGTTCATTGATCCGAACCAGATGGACCTGTTTGGAGAGAAAAAAGCGGACTAAGCCGCGTCAGCGAGGCCGTCTCTCCCGGGCTAGACCCGGGATCTCTGTCACTTGGCGCACCTTGATACAGGACGAGCTCCCGGATCCAGTCCGGGATGATCGGAGCCTCCTAGACGGGCTTAAACGTCAGCGCGACACCATTATTGCAATAGCGCAGGCCTGTTGGGGCTGGGCCGTCCGTGAAGACATGGCCATGATGCCCGCCGCATCGCGCGCAATGATATTCGGTCCGGGTCATCCACAGCTTGTTGTCTTCCTTGAAGCCGAGCGTGCCGGGAATGTAATCGAAGAAGCTCGGCCAACCGGTGCCACTATCGTACTTTGTGGCGCTCTCGAAAATCGCGAGATCGCAGCCAGCGCAATGGAAGACGCCATCGCGCTTCTCATCATTGAGAGGAGAGGTGAAAGCGCGCTCGGTGGCCTCTTCGCGCAAGACACGGAACGCCAGAGGATCCAGGCGCGCCTTCCATTCATCCTTGGTCAATTGCCGCCATTCGCTATCAGCGAAATCTGCACTGGGGGTGTTGGCAAAAGCCTGACCTGATTTACCAGCGCCAGAACAAGCCGCCACGAATGCGGCAGGCGCAGCCGCCAGGAATGTGCGGCGACGGAGGGAGGAAAGCGTGTTTTTCATCATGCCGAACAGATAGCGTCTGAATGCTGATCGTCCACTCACAGATGTTTCAATTTCCCGTTAGCGACCCGTGCTGCAATTCGAGCCCAATTGTCGCTCGCCATGGCTCCTTTTTCCGATTAGGGAGCCGGGGTTCCTTTTTGCCAATTGCATGAATCGAGAGACGCCATGACTGAACCGATGAACGACAATCTGACCGAAGCCGCGCGCGACAAGCTGCGCCTGACGGTGGAGCGGATCGAGCGCCTCGAGGAAGAGAAAAAGGAGATCGCCGAGCAGATCAAGGAAGTCTATGGTGAAGCCAAGGCGCTTGGCTATGACACCAAGGCGCTGCGCACAGTGGTCAGACTACGCAAGCAGGACCGCGATGAACGCGCCGAGCAGGAAGCGATCCTGGAAGTCTATATGGACGCCCTCGGCGAGCTCTAGGCCCTACGCTTGCCCGACAAGACCGGTTCGCACTAGACTTGCGGCCATGGCCCGCGATGTCGACGAGCGAAAGAAACGCAAAGCCCTGCGCAAACTGCGCAAGGCGGCAATGCTCGCGGAGCAGGGGCTAGGCCCGCCGCTTTCGGACTGGGAAAAACAATTTCTCGAAGAAGTGGAAGAGCGGATCGAGAAATTCGGCTCCGCTTTTCATGATCTCGAAAAGGGCCAATCTGACGAAGCCTTGTCCGCGCTGCAGCATGTGAAACTGCGCGAGATCGACAAGAAAGCTCGCGGCAAGAGCAAATCGGGCTTTGGCAGCAAAGGCGGTTTCAAGCGCAAGCCATCCCCGCGGGTTCGTCAGATCGACGAGGATCTCGAGACCCCGGCGCCTGAGCCCGCACCGAGGCCAAGACCGAACAAGCCTCAGCTGGTTCGGGCCAGTGATTTGAAAAGTGACCCTGAAGCCGCGCCAATGCCGTCAATTTCGGCGCAGGCAAAACCAAAGAGACCTCCGCAACTGAAAGTGATACGCGGCGGCGCTGACAAAACTTAATCCATTTTCTATACCGCTCCGTATACAAAATACCGCAACCGAGGATCGGACTTTATGAAGACAGTCGTAATCACAGGCGCCTCGACAGGCATTGGCCGGGCGACCGCAGAGCATCTTGCGGCACAGGGTTGGCAGGTTTTTGCAGGTATTCGCAAGGAGGCTGACGCTGCCGCGCTCGTGGAGGCGGATGACCGTATCAAGCCCATTCTTCTCGACGTGACCCAACCGGATCAGGTCGATGCTGCGGTCGAAACCGTCCGCGCCGCGCTTGACGGGCAAAAGCTCGCAGGCCTCGTCAATAATGCCGGGATCGCGAATATGGGACCGCTGGCCTTGCAGCCGCTCGATCAATTCGAGGCACATTTCTCGGTGAATGTGTTTGGACTGCTGCGCGCCAGCCAAGCCTTTGCACCTCTGCTGGGAATGGATGAAAGCCTTGAAGGCGCGCCGGGACGCATCGTCAATATTACGAGCGTTGGCGGGCGGCTTTCGGCACCATTCCTTGGCGCTTACACGGCGACCAAGCACGCGGTGGAGAGCATGACGGACAGTCTTCGCCGGGAATTGGTTCTGTTCGGGATTGACGCCATCGCGGTGGGACCGGGCGCGGTCAAGACACCGATCTGGGACAAGGCGGAAGAGAGCAACAGCTCCAACCCGTACGCCAATTCGCCCTGGGCCAAGCCGATTGAAATTTTCAGCGAAACCATGCTGGACGGCGGCCGAACGGGACTCGACCCCATCGTCATTGCGAAGACGATTGAAACGGCGCTGAGCGCGAAAAAACCAAAAGCGCGCTACGCACCCGTTCCGGACAAGCTGACCAACTTTACGCTGCCCATGCTGCTCCCCAAACGCGTGGTTGACGGCTTTTTCTGGAAGCGGTTCGGGATGTCCCCGAAATAAGGTTCAAGCCTTGTGATAGGGCAGGCCAGCCAGCAGGCTGACGGCCCGATAGAGCTGTTCTGATAGCATCGCCTTGACCAGTCTATGTGGCCAGGTTTGCGGCCCGAGTGCAAGCGTATCCGGGCAGGCTTCGCGGACCGCATCGCTATAACCTTCAGCGCCGCCAATCAGGAAACACAGCTGAGGCGTGCCGCGATCGCGTAGCTGCGCGATCTGCTTGGCGAATTTCACAGAGGTCAGCGCAGCGCCATGCTCGTCGAGACGCAAAACATGCGCGCCCGGCGGTATTGCATTCAGGATCAGCTTGCCTTCGGCCTCCAGCCCGCCGCCGCTCGCCAGATCAACCAGCTTGAGCGATCGCAAGCCAATAGAGGGGCCTGATTTGTTGAATCTGGACACATAATCATCCACCAGCGTTTTTTCGGGGCCCTTTTTGAGCTTGCCCACGCTGATCAGGGTGATGTGCATCTACTGGATTTAAACGTCAGACGGGCGATGACCGCTATCGCCGGCCCAGATCTTTTCCAGATTGTAAAAGGCGCGAACTTCCGGGCGGAAAAGGTGCACGATGATGTCGCCCAGATCGATCAGAACCCAGTCCGCATTTGGCAGGCCTTCAAGCTTGGGCGACTCGCCCGTCTTGTCCTTCACCTTCTGAGACAGGTGCGTGGCAATAGACGTCACATGACGGGCCGAACGGCCCGAAGCGATAATCATGATGTCTGCGAGGGAGGATTTCTCCGTCAGATCAATGACGGTAAGATCTTCGGCTTTGTCATCTTCCAGTGAGGCGATGATCGTGTCTGAGAAGGCGCGAATGTCTTCGATACTGGTCGCGCGAGCCGAATTGGTCTCAGTTTTTGCAGCGGGCAGGGTGCAGCTCCATAAAGTTGTTTCTGGGACGATCCTAACATGCGTCGCGCGTGCGGCCTAGGGATTATCGGCAACACTGGCTGCTTTGTTTTCCAGCCTCAATTATTCGCATCGACAAATTGACCCGCCGCCCGGTCCTTGCGGACATGGCCAGCCGGGAAAACGCGACCATTCATGGCGATGTAGACGCCGGGCGACTGCAGTTGCGCGGCTGCAATGGCGAAGCCAACATTGAAGATCGCGTCCGTGGATCGCAAACGTGCCGGTTGCATCGATCCGGTCAGGATAATCGTCTTGTCCTTGATGTCGCGCAGCCGTTCCGCGGTCTGGGCCATGGTGTCGGTGCCATGCGTGATCAGAATGTGAGCGGCATCCGTCGCTGCAACCGCCTCGTAGATCGCATTGCGGTCATCGTCGGTCAGCTCAAGGCTATCTTTGCGCATCAAGGAAGTCAGGTCGTATTCGATGCCAACATTCGCTTCCCGCAAAATCGCATCGAGAGGCGACTCGCCGACCTGGAATTCTGACAAGGCGTCGAAATAGACTTTGTCGATCGTACCGCCCGTGGTGAAGACGTGTAATTTGGTCATCAGAGCGCATTCCGGATGGCTGTCGAGGACAGCGGATTTAGCGGAGCCGGCAGATAAATCCAGGCCGGAGTTTCATGTCCCGGAAGGATCCGGGCGCCGCGATCCGGCAGGCGGTTTTGTCGGAACGCCTTGGCGAACGGGCTGACCCGGGCGGCGAGTTCGAACCCGGGGCGGGCGACCACGGCCACAGGAACCAGATGCGCAAGCGCCTTCCAGTCTTTCCAATGGTGGAACGTCATCAGGCTGTCCCCGCCCATGATCCAGGTCAGCTTGGCATGCGGGCAGTGCTTGCGCAGGAGGCGTACGAGATCGACCGTGTAGCGCAGATGCAGGCGCTGTTCGATATCGCTGACTTCGAACGCGCGATTGTTTCCGGTCAGGATCCGAACAGCGCCCAGCCGGGCTTCATAATCGCTTGGGGCTTCCTTGAGAGGATTGCCGGGCGTCGGGAACCACCAGACCTGGTCCAGGTTCAGTCGCCGCATGGCGACCTCGGCGACGTGTAAATGACCGCGATGAGGCGGATCAAAACTGCCGCCAAACAGGCCAATTCGCGCGCGCGTGCTGGTCGGCGGCAAGTGCGCGGCAGGGCGGAGGTGGGCCATGGATATTGCCTGTCTTTATGGACGCGTCTGGCCGGTGCCGCGGACCTGGTATTTGAAAATGGTCAGCTGCTCAGCGCCGACCGGGCCGCGGGCGTGAATGCGACCGGTGGCAATCCCGATCTCTGCGCCCATGCCGAACTGGCCTCCATCGGCAAACTGGGTCGAAGCATTATGGATGACGATGCCGGAATCGACTTCAGCGAGAAACCGTTCTGCAGTCTCTTGGTCTTCCGTGATGATGCATTCGGTATGGCTGGTGCCATAGGTCTCGATATGTGCCATCGCACCCTCGACTCCGTCCACGACCCGCACGGAGATGATCGTGTCGAGATATTCAGTGCGCCAGTCTTCTTCCGATGCGGGTTGCACGTTCGTGACGAGCGCCTGTGCGGTGTCATCACCTTTCAGCGTGCAGCCAGCGTCGGTCAGCGCCGCGGCGATGGCGGGAAGCAGGTCTGCCGCAATTGCCTCGTCAATCAGAAGTGTTTCGGTCGCACCGCAAATTCCCGTCCGGCGCATCTTGGCGTTGACGACAATGTCGATGGCTTTTTGCGGGTCGGCGCCGGCGTCGACATAGGTGTGACAGAGGCCTTCCAAATGACCGATGACCGGCACGCGGGCTTCGGCCTGAACGCGTGCAACAAGGCTTTTGCCTCCGCGCGGAACAATCACGTCAATATTACCATTGAGGCCCGTCAGCATATGTCCGACGGCTGCACGATCCTTGGTTTGAACCAATTGAACCGCATCTTCTGGCAACCCGACGGAGGCGAGCCCGGCGCGCAAGGCATTGGCGATGGCGATGGAAGATTGCAGGCTTTCGCTGCCTGCACGAAGGATGGCCGCATTGCCGGACCGAATGCACAGCGCGGCGGCGTCCGCCGTCACATTCGGGCGCGCTTCATAGATAATGCCGATGACACCAAGAGGCGTGCGCACGCGGGCAATGTCGAGACCGGAAGGAACCGTCCAGCGCGCGATTTCCGTGCCGACGGGATCTGCTAGCTCGGCGACGGCGCGGAGCGCTTCGGCAATACTGGCAACACGGTCGCTGTCTAGCGCCAGACGGTCCAGCATGGCTGCGGAGAGGCCCTTTTCCTTGCCACCTGCCAGATCCTCGGCATTCGCCGCGAGCACGTCGCTTTCCGCCGCGATCAGGGCATCCGCCATGGCACCAATGGCGCGCGTCCGCGTGTCCGGTCCAGCCTTGGCCAGGGCTGCGGATGCGGCGCGGGCTTGCGTGCCCATTCTTTCCAGAACGGCGTGCAGATCTTCAGTCGGTGTGTGCAGTGTATCGGCCATGGCGTGCTTTTGCCGGATTTGGGCCAGCGGAGCAATGAGAGAATCTAAATTATCCGCGCCAGAAACGTCGGGTCATCAGAACGAAGACAGCCGTGAATTCGAGACGTCCGAGCAGCATGGCGACGGCGCAGATCCACTTGCCACGATCGGTAAGTCCTTCGAACGTGCCCGCTGGTCCGATATCCGGGCCAAGGCCAGGGCCGACATTCGACACGCTGGTCGCGGCCCCGGAAATCGCGGTCAGCGGTGACTCGCCGGTCAGACTGAGCAGGATGGCGGCGGCGATGAAGGTCGCAAGATACAGGAAGACAAAGACCATCACGGATTGCAGTGTGTCATTGTCGATCACCTTGCCGCCATAGCGAATACGCACCACGCGGTTCGGGCTGACCATTTGCTGGGCGTGTGCGAGCACGGCGCGGAACGTGATTTCGAGCCGGAACATCTTGATCCCGCACGCGGCTGAGCCGGCGCACCCGCCGAGAAAGATCGTGATCAGGAAGATCATCACAATCGGCTCGCCCCAGCCATCATAGGGCGTCGTCGCATAACCGGTACCGGTCAGGACCGAGACGACATTGAATAAAGTCTCGATATAGCCATTGATCGGGCTGATGATGACATAATCCTGGTCAGCGATGACGCGCAGGAAGAAAATCAGAGTCGTGATCACTGCGATCAAGGTGATGAACAGCCGTGGCTGCGGGTCTGTGAGCAGTGGTTTCACGCGGCCATGGATCATGGCGAGGGCCAGCAAGCTGAACGGCAATCCCGCTATGATCATGAAGAAGATGGCGGTCGGGACCGCAGCTGTTTCATAAAATGCCCCGAAAGAGGCGTCATGCGTGGAGTAGCCGCCCGCCGCGACCGTCGTCATGGCATGCGCGACGGCGTCGAAGGTGTTCATGCCGGTTAGCATGTAGGCGAGCGCGCAGCTGATCGAGATGAACAGGTAGATCATGCCGATCTGGGCCGAGATCTCCCCAATCCGCGGCATGAACTTGCCGGCCACGTCCGAGCTTTCGAGTTGAAAGAGCTGCATCCCGCCCACGCGCAGCATTGGCAGGATGGCGATCGCGGTGACGATAATCCCGATTCCGCCAAACCATTGCAGGATGGCGCGCCAAAGCAGGATGCCGCGGGGTTGGTCATCCAGTCCGGTCATCACAGTTGAGCCGGTGGTGGTGAGTCCGGATATGCTTTCAAACATCGCATTGGTGAAGCTCATGCCGATCCCCATGAACGGGATCGCGGCCATGGCGGGCAGGACGACCCAGACAAGCACGGTGAGCAGAAAGGCCTCGCGCGGACCGGTGCGTTCGGGTCGTCCCCCTGACAGAACAACGAGGCCACCTCCAAACAGAAGCAGCATGGTCGCACTCGCGGCAAAGACCGGCCACTCGGCCCGGCCATCCGCCACGTCGAGCAACCAGCACGGGATCATGGCCGCGCCCAGAAGGGCGGTCATGATGCCAAGGGCCAGGATAACGACGCGAAGCTGCATGGGTTCGGGGACTTAAGGGGCAAAAGCTGAGAAGGCGTGTACTTTTCGCAACGCCGCGCACTCAGTCGCATACAATATCGGGACCAGTGTGGAAAAAAATCATGTATTATGTGAAATTCCTCGACATTTCTACGCCCCGGTTAACCAGTTGTAAACAAAAGCTTTTGTATTGGTTAACGGTGATCCACAATGAAGCGTTCCGATTTATTTTTGGTTTGTTCTGCATTGGTTTTCATGCTGCGTTTGTGTGGACACGAAAGATTCGCAACCTAGCCCATTTGAATCCAAGCAGTCCCATGTTATCCCAGTCTTGAACAGGCTGGATCCACGCATTTCCAGTCGGGGCTAGTGATGGGAGTTGCACGTGTTTGTCTCAACCTATGAGACATCGCTGGATACCAAAGGACGGGTTTCAGTTCCGGCGCCGTTTCGGCATGCGCTGGAAGGTGGGACGCGGATTTTCCTCTATCCGGCCCTCGACGGCTCTCCCTGTCTTGAAGGGGGCGGCGACGCCCTGATGCTGGAGAACCAGAAGACCCTTTTGCGCATGAGTCCAAACTCAACCGCCCGCAAAGTGTTCCTCAATCGCACCGTGTCGAAAGCGGTAGAGCTGAAGCTCGATGATACCGGACGGATCAAGATTCCGGCCAAACACCTTGGGCTCGCCGGGATCGAGAAAGATCTCGCTTTCGTCGGCGCGATTGATCGCTTCTATGTCTGGGAGCCGGCCCGCTACGCCGCTTTTGACGCTGAAATGGAAGCTCAGCTTGGCGATGTGCAATCCGATTTTGAGGGATCGTTTAACGCTCAACTCGCCACCGGCGGTATTCGCGGTGTGGTCGGGGAGGGCGAGCGATGAGCCATGTCCCGGTTCTTCTGGAAGAAGTGCTTGAGGCGCTCCAGCCCACCGATGGTGAGACCTATGTGGATGGCACCTTTGGCGGCGGCGGATATGCCCTGCGCGTATTGGAGGCAGCAGACTGCCATCTGATTGGCATCGACCGCGACTTGGATGCGATCACCCGCGCGGAAGCCCTGGCAGAACAGCAGCCGCGGCTGACGCCACTATTGGGGCGATTTGGCGATCTGGACGAGCTTCTGGAAGCGGAAGGTGTCTCCGAAGTGCACGGTGTGATGCTGGATATCGGGGTCTCCTCCTTCCAGATCGATGAGAGCGATCGCGGCTTCTCCTTCATGCGGGACGGGCCGCTGGATATGCGCATGGGGCAAACCGGACCCGGCGCAGCCGATGTCGTCAATCATATGAGCGCGGCGGACCTGACCACGATCCTTCGCCAACTTGGAGAAGAGCGCCAAGCCAGAAGAATTGCAGGGGCCATCGTCGCGCGGCGCAAGACGGAACCTTTCGAAACGAC
The DNA here is from genome assembly GCA_024743015.1 of Hyphomonas sp. Lineage (GTDB taxonomy): Bacteria > Pseudomonadota > Alphaproteobacteria > Caulobacterales > Hyphomonadaceae > Henriciella. The sequence goes on from JANSXJ010000027.1 coordinate 10,860, forward strand.
CCTCGATCTTGCCAATTGCGTGGAGCATGCTGTTGGCGGTCGGCGGGGCAAGAAAACGCATCCCGCGACCCTGACTTTCCAGGCAATCCGTATGTACGTGAATGACGAGCTTGGCGAGCTGGCCCGCGGGCTCGCGGCCGCTGAACGGGTGCTCGCGCCTGGTGGCCGCCTGGTTGTTGTGACGTTTCATTCGCTCGAGGATCGTCTCGTCAAACAATTCATGCGCGAGCGCGCCGGTGCGACTGGCGGTGGATCTCGCTACATGCCCGAGGCGGCGAAAGGCCCGGCGCCATCATTCGATCTCAAGCGTCGCAAAGCAACTGAGCCCGGCGAGGAGGAGATTTCGCAGAATCCCCGCGCCCGCTCGTCTCGCTTGCGGGTCGCCGTGCGCACCGATGCGCCCGCCTGGACGGATCCCGTCGACACTGGAAAGTCGGTGCCGCCGCTCAAGACGCTGGAGGTCGCCCTATGAGTAAACGCGCCTTTCTGTTCGGTCTGGCGGTCGTTGCCGTCCTCATTTTCAGCCTCTACCGGGCCAAATATGGCGCACAGGATACGGTTGCCGAGATCAAGGTGGTGGAGGCGCAAATCGAAGCGGCGGAGGCGGAGCAGGCCGAACTGCTCGCCGAATTTGCGCACCGCTCCCGTCAGGAATGGATCGAGGAGTTTGCACGCCGCGAGCTCGGAATGGTGCCTGCACGCGCAGAACAATTTGTTCGGACGGTTGATCTTGATGGCCGGGTCGGGCCGCCCATGGAGCTTCCAAATCCAGACACGCCCGTCGATCGGGAGGTCCAGCAATGACTCGCGATACCGGATCTGAACTGACCATGCGCGGCGGCGGTATGCGGACGCGGCTGGTGTCGATCAGTTTGCTGGCTCTGTTTGGTGTGATCGCGCTGAAAGGCCTGACGGTTGCGCTGAACGGACCCGATGCGACGTCGACCGTGGCGACCCGTTTCGAAGAAGCTCCGCGCCGCGCGGACATTGTTGATCGCAATGGAGACCTGCTCGCCACGTCGGTCACCGTGTATTCCGTGTTCGCTGATCCGCGGGCGATCGGGGATGCCCAGTTGATCGCGAATGAACTGGCGACGGTGCTGCCAGATCTCGATGTGGAGACGATCACGACGCGTCTTTCAAACAATGAGCGCGCCTTTGCCTGGATTGAGCGCGGGATTACACCGCGTCAGCGTCAGGCGGTGTTTGATCTTGGTCTCGAAGGCATCGGGTTTCGCGAAGAGACCCGCCGGGCCTATCCGCGCGGGACACTGGCCGGACATGTCCTTGGCTATGCGGGTGCGGACGGTCAGGGGCTTGGCGGTATCGAATATGCCCTTGATGACCGATTGACCCGCGACCAGACCCCGCTCGCATTGTCGATTGATGCCAATATTCAGTTCAGTCTCGAAGCCGAACTCGCTGCGGCCATCGGCGAGTATGACGCTGAGGCGGGTGCCGGGATCGTCATGGCGGCAAACTCGGGCGAAGTGCTTGGCATGGCCAGCTGGCCGCCCCTCGATCCACACAAGGCAACCGATCTCAACCCTGAAGATCCGGCTCTGCTCGACCGGGCGAGTAGCGCCGTTTACGAGCTTGGCTCAATCTTCAAACCGCTGACTGTGGCGGGGGCGCTGGATGCCGGTGCGATCCGGCCCAGCGACAAGTTCGACGTTCGTGACCCGATCACCATTCGTGGCCGTCAGATCAATGACGACCACCCGATTGTCGGCCGCCCGACGGCATTTGAGATTATCGCCGACAGCTCGAATATCGGGACCGTGAAGATCGCCTGGCAATTGGGCGCGCGGCGTCAGCAGGAATTCTTCTCATCACTTGGATTGTTCTCGCGTTCGAGCATTGAGCTGACCGGTAGCGCACGCCCAATTCTGCCGGAATCCTTCGATGACCTTCACAGCGCGACGGCGAGCTATGGGCATGGCATAGCGGTCTCGCCGATCGCTTTTACCAGCGCCTTCGCATCGCTCGCCAATGCGGGAGAAACCGTTTCGCCAACCCTGCTTCTGGAGCCTCAGCGCAAGCGAAATCCAAAACGGGTCATGGCGGCACCGACGGCCAATCTGGTTATTCGCATGTTGCGCCAAGCCGTCCTGGACGGAACCGGCGAGAGCGCTGAAGTCGGCGGCTACCGTGTTGCCGGTAAGACCGGAACCGCTGAGAAGCCAATCCCCGGCGGCTATTCCGAGGACGAGAACATTTGCAGTTTCGCCGCGATATTCCCTGCCGATAGCCCTGAATATGTCGTATTGATCGTGCTGGACTCGCCTAAGGCCGGAAAGGACCGTGGGCGAACCGCAGCCTGGAACGCTGCGCCAACGGCAGGGCGTGTCATCGAGCGGATTGCCCCCATTCTTGGGGTCGAACCAAGATTTGATGAACCCGCCCGGTCAACGCCCCGCGTCCGCTCCGTCTCAGACAGGAGAGGTACGACGCTATGATTTTGAGAGATCTGTTCCCGCAGCTTACAGGCGCACAGGGTGAGGTTCCGATCACCGGGCTCACCGCGGACAGTCGGCAAGTGCGGCCTGGCTTCGTGTTCGCTGCAATGCAAGGGGTCGTAACGGACGGGCGAAAGTTCATTTCCGGTGCGATTGATTCTGGCGCGGTCGCTGTCCTCGGCGAAGACTTGCCGCCGATCGACGGCGCAGTTGCTGTCAGCGTCGAAAATGCTCGCCTTGCACTGGCGGACGCATCGGCGCGATTTTATCCACAGCAACCTCAAACCATTGTCGCGGTCACCGGGACGAATGGCAAAAGCTCTACAGTCGATTTCCTGCGCCAGATCTGGGACCGGGCGAACCTGCGGGCAGCGAGCATGGGAACGCTCGGGGCGATCGGACCGAATGGCCACATCGATCTTGGCCACACGACGCCTGACCCGGTCGCCATCCACGCGACTTTGCAAAGCCTCGCGCAAGATGGCGTGTCGCATGTCGCCATGGAGGCTTCTTCGCATGGCCTGGCGCAATATCGGCTCGACGCGGTTAATCTGGCTGGGGTCGCTTTCACCAATCTCACACAGGACCATCTCGATTATCACGAGACGATGGATGAATACCGCGCCGCCAAAACGCGTCTGTTCTCCGAGCTCGCGCCGAAAGGGTGCCCGGCCGTCGTCAATGCCGATAGCGACCAGCGCCTGTTTTTCGAGGAAGCTGGCAGATCGGCCGGCCTCGATATCGTTTCGGTTGGCTGGCGCGGCGCCGATTTGAAGATTGAAGAACTGATGCCGAAGGCGACCGGACAACGCCTCTTCCTGGATTGGCGCGGAGAGAAGGCGGCAATCGATCTTCCGCTGATCGGTGAGTTCCAGGCCTTGAACGCCCTGACCGCTGCGGGTTTAGCACTCGCTGGCGGTGTCGATTTGCAAGCCGTTGCAGACGGCATGGCGAAACTGAAGCCGGTCAAAGGGCGTCTTGAATATGTGGGCGAAACAGACGCGGGCGCAGGGATCTTTGTTGATTATGCGCATACCCCTGCAGGACTGGACGTCCTGATCCGCGCCGCGCGCCCGCACACAGCCGGTCGGCTGATCGTGGTCTTTGGATGCGGCGGCGACCGCGACCGCGGTAAACGCCCCTTGATGGGTGAAGTGGCTGCCAAGCATGCAGATCTCGTGATTGTCACGGATGACAATCCGCGCAGCGAGGATCCGGCCTTTATTCGTTCAGAAGTGCTGGCCGGTGTTCCAGACGGGTTGGAGATTGGCGATCGCGGCGACGCTATCCGCCAGGCCATCAGAGATCTGCGCAAAGGCGACACCCTGCTGATTGCCGGCAAGGGTCACGAAACGGGACAAATCATAGGCGACACTGTGGTGCCGTTCAGTGATCAGGAAACGGCGCTCGCAGCGCTGGGGGAGGTGACGAATGCTTGACGCTCCTGCCCCAACTTTCCGCCGCGCCTCGCCCTTTCTGGACGTGGAGATTCCATCCACAGAATTCCGCCCGCGTCAGAAGTCCGTCTGGTCTTCGCTGGCGCAGGCAGCACGGCGACATGCTGCGAAGGACCGAGAAGTTCTTTTGTTGACAAGGGGTTCTAACCACCACGCTGCGGTGGCGAGCCTGACAGCGTCGCACGTCTGGATGACAGAACGAAACGAGTCCGTATCGGCGCGGATTATTCCAATCCGGGATCCTAACGGAAAAGATAGGCCGAAATCCGGTGCCGGACTCTTGTTAATGACACCGAATACCCCCGAAATAGCACCGTCCGCAGACGAGCTTCGCCACCAGAGCGTTGCCGCAGACGGACAGGTGATGGACCGCGGCGCAGAAGGTGCTGCAGGGGGTTGTGATGCTATATGAATGGCTGGCCACAGATGAGGGGCCGCTTCGACTTTTTAACTACCTGACCTTCCGGACAGGTCTGGCACTTGTGACGGCGTTTCTGTTCACGGTGATCACAGGCGGGTGGTTGATCAATTTCCTTCGCGCACGGCAAGGCAAAGGCCAGCCGATCCGCGATCTCTCGCTTGAGGCGCAGCTCTCCAAGCAGGGCACGCCGACAATGGGCGGCTTTCTGATCTGGGTCGGCCTGCTGCTGGGAACGCTGCTCTTCGCAGACTTGAAGAACCCGTATATCTGGGTCGTGCTGGCGGTGTCGCTGTCTTATGCGTTCCTCGGCTTCCTCGATGATTATGCCAAAGTGACCAAGCAGAGCACCGATGGTGTGTCTGCCCGCATTCGCCTCGGCACCGAATTCCTGGTCGCCGCGCTGGCAGGCGCTTTCATCATGGGTCTGCACGGCGCACACACACCGCTGGGACATGCCGAGTGGGGCGCGCTTAATCCGCTGGCTGAATGGGTCGCGCAATTTGCGCCGGAAACCTCTGTCGAGCGCAATGAAGCGTCCTTCTCAGGGGGTGTCGCGATCCCGTTCGTGAATGACTATTTCCTGCCATTGGGTGGGTTCTTCGTCCTCTTTGCCTGCATCGTGATTGTCGGGTTCGCAAATGCGGTGAACTTTACTGATGGCCTGGATGGTCTTGCGATTGTGCCGATCATGTTCACCGGCGCGGCCTTCGCGATGATTGCCTACCTGACCGGTAATTTCGTCTTCTCAGGCTATCTCGGCATTCAGTTCACGCCTGGCGCGGGTGAAATGGCTGTCCTTATGGGCGCCATGATGGGGGCCGGAATGGGCTTTCTCTGGTATAATGCCTATCCGGCCAAAGTCTTCATGGGAGATACCGGATCGCTCGGCCTCGGCGGCCTCATCGGCGTGGTCGCGGTTGCAATTAAGCACGAGTTCGCGCTGGCCGTGATTGGCGGCTTGTTCGTGCTCGAAGTGCTGTCGGTCGTTTTGCAGGTCAGCTGGTTCAAGATCACCAGGAAGCTGACCGGCGAAGGCAAGCGCATCTTCCTGATGGCGCCGTTGCACCACCACTTTCAGAAGAAGAATTGGCCCGAGACCCGGGTCGTCGTCCGCTTCTGGATCCTTTCGCTCCTGTTCGCCCTTGCGGGCCTGGCCACGTTGAAGCTGAGGTAGTGCGCGACCGATGATCCCGATCACCGAATATGCAGGGCGCGATGTCGCCGTCTATGGCCTGGGCCGCACCGGATTGTCCGCTGCGAAAGCCCTGGCAGCGGGCGGTGCGCGCGTGCATGCCTGGGATGATGGGGAAGCCGCTCGCGCCAAGGCCGAGGCGGAAGGCGTCAATGTCAGCGACATCAACAAGCGCGACTGGCAAAAGTTCGCCGCGCTCGTCCTGTCACCGGGTATTCCGTTCCGGTTCCCGCAGCCGCATCGTTTGGTGCGGATGGCCGAGATGATGAACGTGCCAGTCGTCGGCGACATGGAATTATTCGCCCGCGCAGTGCAGGCGCTGCCGGAAAAAGGTCGCCCGAAAATCGTCGGGATCACCGGGACGAACGGGAAATCCACGACGACAGCTTTGATCGGTCATATCCTGAAAGAGGCTGGCCGCGATGTTCGCGTCGGCGGCAATATTGGCAAAGGCGTACTGGACATGGCCGCGCTGAACGCCAACGCCATTTATGTGCTGGAACTGTCATCTTACCAGCTCGACCTGGTCGAAAGCCTGCGCTGCGATGTAGCGGTCTTTTTGAATATTTCGCCAGACCATCTCGACCGGCATGGCGGTATGGATGGCTATGTTGAAGCCAAGAAGAGAATCTTCGCCAACCAGCGCCCCCGCGATGCGGCAATTATCGGCATTGATGACCCGCATAGTCAGGCAATTGCCATGGGACGCCAGCGTCCGGGTGGCGGTCGGGTGATTCAGATCAGTTCCGAGTTTGGCCTTGCGCGCGGCGTCAGCGCTGTCGACGGTCACCTCTATGACAGCATTGGCGGTCAAGCGATCCGCGTCGGCGACCTGGCCGAGGCCGAAGCGCTCCCGGGCCGCCACAATCACCAGAATGCTGCAGCAGCCTATGCGGCTTGTCAGGCGCTCGGCGTGGCGCCGGGGCGTATCATGGCAGCGATCCGTTCTTTTCCGGGCCTGCCGCACCGCATGGAGCTTGTTGGCGAAGTCGAAGGCGTGCGCTTCGTCAATGACAGCAAGGCGACCAATGCGCAGGCGGCGGAGCAGGCGCTCAAGACCTGGCCGCGCGTCCACTGGATTGCCGGCGGCGTCCCCAAGGCGGAAGGCATTCAGCCACTGGAGCCCTGGTTTGACCGGATTGTTCAGGCCTATCTGATTGGTGAAAGCGAAGCCTCCTTTGCCAAGACGCTGAGTGAGAAGGCCGAGACGGTTAAATGCGGTACGCTTGAAGCGGCGACCCAGGCGGCTTTCGATGCGGCCAAGGCGTCCGGCGAGCCAAACCCCATCGTCTTGCTCTCTCCAGCCTGTGCGAGTTTCGATCAGTTCAAGGATTTCGAAGCCCGCGGCGACGCCTTCCGCGACATCGTTCAGCGCCTGGCGGCGCAAGTCACCCCGCAAAAAGAAGCGGTCTAGGGGGCAGGCATGGTCGAGGTCGCCCTTCGTCCGCGCTCTGCTACAGGCCGGTTCCTCGAATGGCATCGCGGGCTCGACTGGACCATCCTGATGTCGGCTATCCTGCTGCTCTGCGTCGGGCTGCTCATGTCGCTTGCGGCAGGCCCGCCCGCAGCTGAACGGCTCGGCTATGCGGACAGTTTCTACTTTGTGAAACGCC
>JANSXJ010000100.1 GCA_024743015.1 Hyphomonas sp.
CGCGGACCCGTGGACCGGCTCATACAGACCCGGCTTGCCCTCATAGCTCAGCGATGCACTGGGCAGCATCCCGATCGACCCGGTCAGCATCGCAGCAGCATCCGACAGAATGTCACCAAACAGATTGCCCGCGAGGATCACGTCGAACTGTTTCGGATCACGTACCAGTTCCATGGCGCAAGCATCTGCCAGAATGTGCCGGAGTTTTACGCCCTCACCTTCTGCCGCATGCAGTTCGGTGACTGTTTCACGCCAGAACAAGCCGCTTTCCATAACGTTGGACTTCTCAGTCGAGGCAACTTCGCCGCCGCGTCCGCGCGCAATCTCGAACGCCACACGCGAAACGCGCTTGATCTCCCCAGCCGTGTAGCGCGAGGTTTCGTAGCCAAAACTCTTATCGCCAATCCCGCGTTCAAATCCGCGTGGCTCACCGAAATACACACCTGAGGTCAACTCGCGGACAATCATGATGTCGAGGCCGTCGATAATCTCTCGCTTCAGGCTGGAGGCTTCAGCCAGTGCTGGAAAACAGAAGGCGGGTCGCAAATTGGCGAACGTATCCATGCCTTTGCGCAATTGAAGCAGGCCCATTTCAGGACGCAGGTGACGTTCGACATCGCTCCATTTTGGTCCGCCAACCGCGCCGAGCAGGACGGCATCAGAAGACTTGGCTTTGACCAGCGTATCAACGGTGAGCGGCTCACCATTCGCGTCGATTGAAGCGCCGCCAACCAGTCCCTCTTCAAAACGAAGATCGGGCGCGATCACTTCGGCGACGCGCCGGGCCTGTTCGATCACTTCGGGACCAATCCCGTCGCCGGGCAGCAATAGCATGGTCTGGCTCATGAAAACCTCATCCGCGGAACATCATTTCGCGCCATAGATCAGGTTGAATGGACGGAGTCTACTGCGACCAAGCGCGCTCGACCTAGAGCGGCAAGGGTTCTGGCTCCGCATCATACATTCGCACCTGAAGGTCGCGCGGTCCGACAGCGGCCAGCGCTTCGCGAAAAACGGCCATATGCGGCTCGGCGAAGTGGCTGACCAGCGCCGCCTTGTCTTTCCATCGCTCAATGATGCGAAGCAGGTTGGGGTCCAATAAATCGCGGCTGTAAGCATACTCGATGCAACCCGCCTCTTCGCGACTCGCGGTGATCATGGGCTCCATGGCGGAGATCGCCTGCTCCCAGGCGCCTTCTGGAATCCGGGCGCTGCCTTCTACGATGATCATTCCACCACCTTTATCTTGAGCTTCAGGGTTTCGGCGACATCCTGCGGTGAGCGCTCATAAGACAGAACCAGGTCCGTTTTCCCGATTTGAAGCGCTTCGAAGACAAACATCTGATGACCGCCACTGCCAGTAACGCCTTCGGGCGCAGGGTCTGCGAAATAGTCCTCACTGAGCTGGTCCACGCGCGACGCATCAATGTCTTTCAGGTACCAATAATACCCGGTTGTCGGGTTGGAATCGAGTTTGAGGTTGAGCTTCCCTCCCGGCCGCAGCGTCACCGTCGTGCCGCTCTCGGGGTCCGTGAAGGTCTGCACCGGCGCCGCCCCTTCAAGTCCCCGGACCTCGGGCTGCGTGTTCATGATGTCGGGAATGCAAGCCGTCAGCAGGCCCGCGCTGAGCAGAAGTGCAATCGCGTGTTTCATGATGCCTTCTCCAACCAGGGTGTGGCGAGTTTCCGCTGCGCCTCATAGGCGCTGATAGAACCTTCAGATTGCAGGGTCAGCGCAATGTCATCCAAGCCGTTCAACAGCTTCTCACGGCGTCCTTCATCATAGTCGAAGCTGTGCTCTTCCCCGTCCGGCGTCGTCACGACCTTGGTCTCGAGATCGATCTCGAACACACTATTGGAACCGCCGGCCTGCCCGGCCAGCGACTCGCAAACCTCCAGCGGAAGTGTGATCGCGAGGATGCCGTTCTTGCCACAATTATTGTAGAAAATGTCGGCAAAGCTCGGCGCGATAACACAGGTAATGCCCTGGTCCAGCAGCGCCCATGGGGCGTGCTCACGCGAAGACCCACACCCGAAATTCTCCCCGGCAATCAACACACCCGCGTCGCGATATTGCGGCTTGTTGAGGACAAAGTCAGGATTCGGAGATCCATCAGGCCGCGTCTTCAGCTCGTGGAACAAGCCTTCTGATAGTCCGTCGCGTTCCGTCGTTTTGAGGAATTGTTTGGGAATGATCATGTCGGTATCGACATTGACCATCAGCTTGCCCTTGTCGGTCAGCGGGGCGGCGGTTGAGCGCAATTTGGTAAAGGCTTTCATGGCGGGCTTTCTAACGCTTTGCGTGCGCAATGAACAGGGTTGGCACCCCTTGGGTGTGATCCCGCACCGTGAACACCGTTGTTCCAGGCTTTCGCCCTGTGCGGATCTCGCTGAGATTATGGCCCAGGGATGCGAGGCGCGAATGGGCAACTTCCAGGTCGTCGGTCTCCCAGGTCAAGCCCCAGATGGAGTCCGGGCTCGAGGGCTCGTGCGTTTCGCCCAGTCGATGAATAACCTCCAGTGTCAGCCCGCCAAGCCGGAAGAACAGAAACCGCGTTTTCCATTGTTCCGCGGTACGATCGAGGGCGAACCGCAAACCAAGCCGCGCGCCATAGTTCGCCACTGCGCGTTCCGGATTTGGCGTGTTGATGACCAGATGATCAAGCGCCGTGACCGCGCCGGACGGAGCCTCAGGGGCGCGAAGCGGCTCGTCTGGTTCCAACAGGAAGGTTTTCACGCCCGCCATAGTCTCATCCGGCACCCTAAATCGCTTCCAGGACCGCGATTCGCCGGATACGAGATGCGTGCTGGTTCCATTTGAAATCTCGGTCGGGTGTAATCCACGCCGTGTCATGAGATGGTGATCAGTGGCGAGATCGTCGGAGCGATAGACCAACGTGGTCAGCCGTGCGCCGTCCTGCGTCATGTCTCGCAATGTGTCAGCGACCGGACCGGCTCCTGATGGGGCCATAAGCTCAATTGCCGTGTTTCCAACGACGAAAACCGACATGGCTGCGCCGTCGGATGCGGATTGCCAGGCGGCGGGAACGCCAAGCAACGCGGTATAGTCTTCGGTCGCAGCCTCAATATCCGGGCAAACCAGGACGAAATGATCGAGTGCGGTAATCATCAGCGAAACGCCTCCAGTCGCTTTTTCTGTGTGCCGGAAGCGTCGAAATTCTTCGCGGACAACCACGCCTTGAACGCTTTACGAAGGACTGGCCAGTCCTCATCCGTCATCGCAAACCATGCCGTGTCGCGGCTTTTGCCCTTAACGACCATATCATTGCGAAACACGCCCTCAAATGCGAAACCGAACCGCTCAGCCGCGCGCCGCGAGGCTGCATTGTCATTGTGGCACTTCCACTCATACCTGCGATAGCCCAGCTCATCGAACACGTGCCCAGCCATCAGGCTCATGGCCTCGGTTGCTTCGGCAGATCGTTTCAGGTCCGGCCCAAAGGCCACGCAGCCAATCTCGGCGCTGCCATGAGCTTCGCGGATCCGCATATAGCTCGCCATGCCGAGAACATCGCCACCGCGCGTTCGGCGAATGATCATGACTTCCCAGCCAAGATCTCCAGCGACACGCTCAAAGATTTCTTGAAACTGCTCCTGACTTTCAAACGGCCCGAGCGGCATATATTTCCAAATGTCCGCAACATCCGGAGCTGCAACCGCCTGATAGAGCCCCTCCAGATGGTCGGTCCAATCGAGCGGTTCCAGCACCACCCGATCCCCCGTCAACGGCCACTGCCCCGGCCGTTCGCGGGCGGTCCAGTTTTTCAGGCTCACGCCCCGATAACCCCGGTGATCGCGGCGCGGGCGGCCAGGTACGGGCTCATCAAATGGGTGCGACCGCCGCGGCCCTGGCGGCCTTCGAAATTTCGGTTGGACGTCGACGCACAACGCTCTCCCGGTGCAAGAATATCCGGGTTCATCCCGAGGCACATGGAGCAGCCGGGCTCGCGCCATTCAAAACCGGCCTGGCGAAACACTTCATCGAGCCCTTCGCTTTCGGCCTGCGCGCGGACAAGGCCCGAGCCCGGCACGATCATGGCGCGCACACCGTCGGCAACTTTGCCAGAGCGCGCGACATCGGCGGCGACCCGCAAGTCCTCGATCCGAGAATTTGTACAGGAGCCGATAAAAACGCGCTGAACCGGCGTTCCCGCAAGCGGTGCCCCGGCTTCGAGCCCCATATAGTCAAGCGCGCGCTCAGCCGCCGTTTTCTTGACCGGATCGTCCATCGCCGCCGGATCCGGAATCCGGCCTGAGACCGGAATCGCCTGTTCCGGACTGGTGCCCCAGGTCACGGTAGGCTGGATGTCGGCGCAATTGATCTCGATGATCTCATCCCAGGCCGCATCATCATCTGAACGGAGCGTGCGCCAGTGCCGTTCGGCAATTTCCCAGGCGCCTGCCTTTGGCGCTGCCGGGCGGCCTTTGACATAAGCAAATGTCACCTCGTCTGGCGCAATCAGACCGGCCCGGGCGCCGCCTTCGATCGACAGATTGCACAGGGTCATCCGGCCTTCCATGGAGAGCCCGCGAATGGCTTCGCCGCGAAACTCCATAACGCAGCCGGTGCCGCCCGCAGTGCCGATCTTTGCAATCAGGTGCAGGGCCATATCCTTGGCCGTAACCCCTGCCGGGAGCGGACCTTGGAAATCGACCGCCATGTTCTTCATTTTCCGGGCGCGCAGGGTTTGTGTGGCCAGGACGTGCTCAACTTCCGATGTGCCAATTCCATGCGCCAGCGACCCAAAAGCGCCGTGGGTGGACGTATGGCTATCGCCGCAGACAATCGTCATGCCTGGCTGTGTGCGCCCTTGTTCAGGACCGACAACGTGGACGATGCCATTATTGATGTGACCCATCGGAAAGTATTCAATGCCGTGTTCGGCGACATTGCGGGTCAGTGCTTTCAGCTGGTTTCTAGCTGCCTCGTCCGCGACCCCATCAAGCCCCTTGTTCTGGTCTTCCGTCGGTGTGTTGTGATCCGCAACCGCCAGGGTGAGATCAGGGCGGCGAACGCCGCGCCCAGCAGCTTTCAGACCGGCAAACGCCTGCGGCGTCGTCACTTCGTGGATGAGGTGTAGATCAATGAATAGGAGCGCTTCTCCTGTCGCAGCATCTTCGCTGACGACGTGTTGATTCCAGATCTTATCGTAAAGTGTTTGGCCTGCCATTGTCTTACAACCTTTCTCGCCGCTCCTATCAGCATGGCCCGCAGGCGAGGGCAAGATCGATATCGCTTTCTGTGACGGATGGAGGCGGGTTTAGGCGCTCACGCGATGCCTGCTTTCGGCGTCGGGGGGACATGACGGTTCATTCGTCACGCAGCCAATTTAGGTCGCGAGCGCATTTCACGGCGCACGCTGAAGAGTACAGTTTTCCATCCGGCTTCTGGTGAACCGCAATAAAAATTTCTTCTCCGACGTCGCCGGGTAGTCCGCATTGTTCATCATGGATGAGCAACCATTCTCGCTCGGGACCGCGAAAAGACTTCGTCGGTTTAACGACGAGTTGGCGAATGGGAATGAACTGGTTGCTAGCTTCATCGAAACGTCCACCGTCGCGAAGCGGGTAGCTCGCAAGAATCTCTGCTTTTGCGAGGTGTTGAAAAACACCGTATGCATCGCGAGCGTCGTTCACGTTTTCACAGGCATTGCACGAGCAAGCGTCCGCTCGTAGCGTCGATAGCAGCCATATCCCCACAGCAATCAAGAATGAGCCAAGTTTCGGCAACTCAATTTCCTTTGCAACCAAGTCACAAGCAAATGCAATATTGTTACGTCGTCAAGAGTTCCTTCTTTCCGCTATTTTCGCGTTTGAGCCTAGGACACCTTTCGGCGTCGGAGGGGACGTAAAACACCACCGCTTATCCCGGGCTCGACCCGGGATCTCTGCCGATGGCTTTAGGCTACGAGCCAGGAGATCCCGGCCTGCGCCGGGATGGGCGGATAAAGGGTAAGCCTCATCCAGAGCCCGTCGAAGGACGAGGCGGACTTCCCGGAAACACCTGCGCAGGCAGGTGTCCATGGATGATCGAAGCCTGTTCGTCGGAGGAGATGTCTGGTCCCTGGGTCCCTGCCTGCGCAGGGACTGGCGGACTTTAGGAGCGCCGCCCTCTAATCCTTCGACAGGCTCAGGATGAGGGCCTGGGGAGGCAAGGTCCGCTCCTGACCCAAAGCAGGCATAAGCAGGGTCGCGTTCAAGGCGCTTGCAATCAACCCACTCACGACCGCTTCATCATCGATCGCGACCCCTCAAACAAGCACAAAAAACCCTGCACCGGGGTGCAGGGCTTCTCGATCTTGGTGTCCAGTCGCAGGTCTATGCTTCCGCATCGCCTTCTGGAGCGGCCTCAGCTGCGGCGGCTTCTGCTTCTGCCGCGGCAGCGGCTGCAGCTTCGTCAGCCGCTTTGGCCTTGGCAGCAGCATCACGCTCTTTCGCGGCTTCTTCGCGGCGCGCGACTTTCGCAGCGTCGCGCTGGCGGCGCAGCTCGGTCTTGGAGGTTGTGATCTCGGTTGTTTCCATGCCGTGACCCGTGGTCCGCTCGGCAATACGGGCCGACTTACCGCGGCGATCGCGCAGATAGTAAAGCTTGGCGCGGCGGACGCGGCCCTTGCGCTTCACTTCGATGCTTTCGATCATTGGCGAGACAACCGGGAATACCCGCTCAACGCCTTCGCCGAACGAAATCTTGCGAACGGTGAAGTTCTCATTCAAGCCCTGGCCGGCGCGCGCAATGCACACACCTTCATAGCGCTGAACACGCTCACGGTCGCCTTCTTTAATACGCACGTTCACAGACAGCGTATCACCTGGCGAAAATTCTGGGATGGTTTTGCCAGCGGTAACGCGGGCAACTTCTTCAGCTTCAAGCTGTTCAATCATGTTCATCGTCCGTCTCCGACGCTCGCAAATTGGGTCCATTTCGGAAAGGAGCCCATAAATCGGGTCGGCGAGTTTTTGTCAATGCCTGACTCTGCTGATTCCTCCACTCTTCGACAGCTTGGTGATTGCCGGACAGAAGGACATCCGGCGTGCCTTCCCCCTCCCAGGTCCGAGGCAAGGTATAATGGGGATATTCGAGCAGTCCCGAACTGAAGCTTTCCTCCTCCACCGAGGCATGATTTCCAGCAACCCCGGGGATCAGGCGCAAGGTCGCTTCGAGCATCGCCATCGCGGCCACTTCCCCCCCCGCAAGCACGAAATCGCCGAGCGAGACTTCAATCATGTTGCGCTTCTCGATGACGCGTTGATCCAGGCCTTCAAACCGCCCGCAGAAAAAAGTGAGACCCGGTCCTGCCGCCCAGGCTTCCGCCATGGACTGCGAGAACGGAACGCCGCGCGGGCTCGGATAGATGAGCGGCGCATCGGACGCTGGCAGGCTATCGATCGCGGCTGCGGCGACATCGGGTCTGAGCACAAGCCCGGCTCCACCGCCCGCCGGACTTTCGTCGACTTGCCTGTGCTTGCCCAGACCAAAGTCGCGAAGTTGCACCGTGTCCAGGCTCCAGAGGCCATCTTTTCGGGCGCGCTCCAGTATCGAAACACCGAGGGGTCCTGGAAACGCGTCCGGATACAGAGTGATAAACGTCGCGGTAAAAGTCATTTCTAGCCCACCGACAGCGCAAGAACGCGCGAAATGACGGCGCGGGGCTGACCCGATTGCGCTTGAAGCACGGATACAGCCTCATCGATTTGTCTAAGCGCTGTCTTGCTCGTGGCCGCCGGTTTATCGAGCACTTGTTCTCGCACCAAAGCGGCACAGACGTCTCGCGATGCGATCCAGCCATCATAACCGACAAATCTCAGGAAATACTGCGCGGTTGCTCCGCCAAGGCGCGACCCGTGTTTGCCAAGATAGCCAATCAATCCGGCCTGATCCTCTGCTGGCCAGCGTTCCAAAAAGGAACCGAAGCTTCCATGCTCCTTCGCCGTGGCGGCGACAAACCGGGCATTTTCGATCGTGGCGGTGATTTTCTGGCCATTGCGAACAATCGCCGTGTCCGACAGCAGCCGGTCGAGATCTTCGTCGTGAAAGAAGGCAACACGGCTTGGCTCAAAGCCGTGAAAAGCCGCTTCAAAGCCTGGCCATTTGTTGCGGATGACCTGCCAGTTAAACCCGGCGCTGAACACGGCTTTGGTCATTTCCGATAGATAGGCGGCATCACTGATCGCGGCGAGGTCGCTCACGCCATGCTCGTTCTGCGCCTTTTCCAGAACCTGCTCGCGGGTGTCATGATGGCGCGCAGCAAGATCGAGGATTTCGTCAAAACTACGCATCGGCTGCGTCGTCATCTTCCCGCATCGGCATCACTTTCAAACCAGTGATCTGATTGCGGTTCTTGCGCGCAATATCAAAGCGGTAGCCATAGAAGGCAAAGCGTTGGCCGGGCTCAGGAATGGTTTGTGCCTCATGGATGACAAGACCTGCGACCGTGACAGCCTCTTCGTCCGGTAGTTCCCAGCCCATGGCGCGATTGAGGTCGCGAATGGTCACTCCGCCTTCGACATAGACTGACCCGTCCGATTGCGGGCGAACACCGCGCACGACAACGTCATACTCGTCGCGGATATCGCCGACGATTTCTTCCAGAATATCTTCCAGCGTTACCAACCCCTGCAGGGCACCATACTCGTCGACAACAAGCGCGAAATGGCTGCGCTGCTTCAGGAACAGATCAAGTTGATCCTCTGCGGCGGTTGTCTCCGGAATGAACCAGGGGTCGCGGCAGATATCGATTATATCCAGTCCGCTGGTCTTGCCATTATTGCCAACAATCGCGCGCAACAGGTCTTTGACGTGCAGAATGCCGACAATTTCTTCCTGGTCTCCGCGGAACAGTGGAAGCCTTGTGTGCGGGCTCGCAAGTGCCTTGCGAACGATGCTGTCGGCGGTTTCATCCGCGTCGAGCATGGTGATATTCTTGCGGTGGATCATCACCTCTTCGACTGTCATATCCTTCAGGTCGAGCGCCCCGACAAGACGGTGCCGATTCTTGGCATCAAGCCCTTCTTCGGAATGGTGGAGGTCAATGGTGCCGCGAATATCCTCTTCCGCAGTCACTTCGTCTTGGGGCGGCTTCACACCAATCAGGCGGAGGGTAATGTTCACGATCGCCTGAATGCCGGTCACGATCCAGCTCGCTATCGCGACCAGCCAGGAAATCGGCCGGGCGACAGAACGCGCCATATTATCGGGTCGCGTAATTGCATAGGTTTTAGGTAGAACCTCTGCAAAAACGAGGACCAGGACCGTCATGACCGCTGTAGCCACGGCGACGCCACTCGGCCCCGGCATCAGGCTGACAAATAGGCTCGTCGCCAGCGCGGAGGCCAGGATATTGACGAGATTATTGCCGAGAAGAATTGCCCCGATGAGGCGTTCGCGGTCCGAGATCAGCTTGTTCACGAGCCTTGCGCGTTTGTCTCCGTCCTTTTCAAACTGGTGCATGCGGGCGCGGCTGGCCGCAGTCAGTGCCGTTTCGGAACCCGAAAAGAAAGCGGACATCCCGATCAATAGCAGGATGGTCAATAAAGTGCCGATAATCATCAGCTTTTTTGCAGCTCCTCTTGTAAGAATGCCTGCACGTCCTGCAGGTCTGCATCCGGATAGATAAAGGACTCACCCAGGCCCTTTGCAAGAATCAGGGGAAGTTTGCCGGCGCGGGCTTTTTTGTCCTGCTGCATCGCTGCAACCAGCGCTGCGGCGTCGTACGGGCCGCCCGGCACGTTTGAAAGCGCCGTTTCGAGGCCGCTTGCGGCGATGAGACCAACCGCATATTCGGCATCTTTCGCCGACATCAAGCCAAGTCGCGCCGAGTATCTTAGAGCGAGTACCATTCCGGTACCGACGGCTTCCCCATGCAATAAATTGGCCCGATATTCGTTCACCGCTTCGAGCGCGTGTCCGAATGTATGGCCGAGATTCAGCAGCGCACGGACGCCGCCTTCCTGTTCATCCTGCGCGACGATTCCCGCCTTGGATCGACAGGACACCGCCACGGCTTCAGCAATCGCGGCGGACTCCAGCGCGAGCACATCTGCGCCATGATCTTTCAGCCAGTCAATGAACGGCCGGTCGTTGATCAATCCATATTTGATGATCTCGGCATAACCCGCTTTTCGTTCCCGCTCCGGCAGCGTCTTGAGGATAGCCGTGTCGGCAATCACAAGCTGCGGCTGATAGAACGCTCCGACCAGATTCTTGCCCTGCGCAAAATTCACCGCCGTTTTACCGCCTACGGAGCTGTCGACCTGAGCAAGCAGCGTGGTCGGTATCTGGACGAACCGCATACCACGCTTCAAGAGCGACGCTGCAAGGCCGGTCAGATCGCCAATGACGCCGCCGCCAAAGGCGATCAGGACATCATCGCGCCCCGCGCCGTTTTCCAGCAACCAGTCGAGTACGTTGCCGAGTTGCGACCAGTTTTTCGTACTCTCTCCCGCTGGTAGGACGTACTCAATCGCTTGAATGCCATTCGCCGAAAGGCCAGCGCTCAGCTGGTCTCCGTGCAGGCGCCAGACGATTTCGTCACTGATAATGAACGCGCGAGATTGCGCCGCATAGGGCGCGACCAGGGCACCCGAACGTGCGATCAGCCCTTCTCCGATGAGGATGTCATAGCTGCGCGCACCGAGGTCTACACGGACGGTCAAAGGCGGGCTTAAGGTTTCGGCGTCCATGTCTCCAGGGCCTTAATAATCGAGGTGACCGTCGTGGAGTGCGGCCCGTCTACGCTTGGGACTGTTAAATCAGCGAGCTCATATATAGGACGTC
>JANSXJ010000059.1 GCA_024743015.1 Hyphomonas sp.
GGCGATCGCCAGTATGCGTGTATTAGCTTCAGACACGTGAAACCTCCGAGATTTTCAATATAGCCCCATCCCCGCTCACGCTGGGAATCGCTTCATAGGCGAATCTCCAAGATTCCAACGCATCCGTCAATTCCTCTTCCCAGCGCCGGCCCTTGGGAATCACCCCATATGCGCCGGTTTCAAACCAGGGCGCGGCATATTCGATTAATTTTGGCAGCGGTGCGAAGGCGCGCGCCGTGACGCAATGGGCTTGGACCGGGTTAATCGCCTCGACCCGTCCCTGGATCACAGTGGCGGGTAGTTTTGCGGCGCTTATCGCGGATCGCAAGAAGGCACACTTCTTTCCGACACTCTCGACCAGAGAAAATTTTGCACGCGGGTCGGTCGCGCACGCGGCGAGAACCAGGGCCGGAAACCCGGAGCCGGATCCGAGATCTATTATATGTCCGGATGCTGGGATGTGTGGCAGCAATTGAATCGAATCCAAGATGTGCCGCCGCCAAACCCGCCCAAACTCTGACGGTCCAATCAGATTGGTCTTTCGCCGCCACTCATCCAATTCGCCGACAATGATCTTGAGGCGCTCGAGTGTTTCACGTGAAACATCGACATAGTCCCGAAGGTCTTCCGGGCCGAACCCGTCCAGATCACGCATTTGCAGATCTCTTGCGGTCCGGCCGACGACGCACATATGCGAGCAGCGCCGTCAAGGCGCCGGGGGTCATGCCCTCAATCCGACCCGCCTGACCGAGTGTGGCCGGGCGGATCATGTCCAGTTTTGCGCGAACTTCATTGGTCAGACCGCCCACTGCGGCATAATCAAGGTCCGCGGGAAGCGCCAACGCCTCCTCCCGGCGAAGCGCTTCCACATCATCCTTCTGGCGTTCGATGTACCCGGCATACATGGCCTCGATCTCCAATTGGGATTTGATCGCAGGCGCCAGATCAGCCACGCCAGGAAAGGCGTGAACAATCGCAGCCATGTCGATGCTTGGATAAGCGAGATACTCCCAAGCCGATCGGCGCTGGCCATCTTGATTGACCTTCCACCCAAGCTTCTGGGCTTCATTCGGAGTCATTGTCTGTGATTGAAGCATTTCTCGACCCGCATTCAGGGCGTTTTGTTTCACGTGAAACATCTCGGCGCGCGCTTCTCCGACCAGGCCCAACGCGATGCCGCGTTCGGTCAGGCGTTGATCCGCATTGTCAGACCGCAGCGAAAGTCGATACTCGGCGCGTGACGTGAACATCCGATAGGGCTCCGTCACGCCCCGCGTCACCAGGTCGTCGATCAAAACGCCAATATAGGCCTCGGCGCGATCGAAGGTTTCATGGGGTTCGCCGCGGGCAGATTTTACGGCATTCATTCCAGCCACCAATCCTTGCGCGCCCGCTTCCTCATATCCGGTTGTGCCATTGATCTGGCCCGCCAAATACAATCCTGACAGCGATTTGACTTGCAAGCCCGCATCCAGGGCCCGGGGATCGACATAATCATATTCGATTGCGTAGCCGTATTCGAGGATTTCGACGGTTTCCAATCCCTCGATCTTTCGGATGAACTCGTCCTGGACCTCGCGCGGCAAAGACGTCGAGATGCCGTTTGGATAGACGGTGTCATCCTCCAGGCCCTCAGGTTCAAGGAAGATCTGGTGGCGCGTCTTTTCCGCAAAACGGTGGATCTTGTCTTCTATGGATGGACAATAACGAGGACCACGGCCCGCAATGGCACCGGAATAGACCGCGGATTGCGCGATATTGTCCGAAATGATCTCGTGGGCATCCGGGTTGGTAAATGTGATGCCACATGAAACTTGCGGCACTTCAATCCGATCTGTGAGATACGAAAACGGAATGGGCTCCTCGTCGGCAGGTTGTTTCTCCAGACGCTCCCAGTCCACGGCTTTTCCATTCAGGCGCGCCGGCGTTCCGGTTTTCAGTCGGCCCATTGGCAGATCGAGCGCATAGAGCCGGTCCGACAATCCGATGGCGGGCTTCTCACCAACCCGTCCCGCAGGAATCCGTTCGGCACCGCGATGGATGATGCCCTTGAGAAATGTTCCAGTCGTGATGACAACCGCGGACGCGGCATAGGACGTTCCTGATTCGCCGATCACTCCGCCGACCGACTCACCGGAAACGATCAAATCCTCGACGCCATCCGCGATGACTGTGAGGTTTTCATGGTTCAGGATTTCCTCCTGCATAGCCTCTCGATAGAGTTTGCGATCAATTTGCGCGCGTGGGCCCCAGACCGCCGGGCCCTTAGAGCGATTGAGCATCCGAAATTGAATACCGGACCGGTCGGCAATCCGGCCCATCAAACCATCGAGCGCATCGATCTCGCGCACCAGATGGCCTTTGCCGAGCCCTCCGATTGCTGGATTGCAGGACATTTCTCCGATCGTCTCGACCTTGTGGGTGATCAGTGCCGTTCGTGCACCCATGCGAGCGGCCGCGGATGCGGCTTCGCATCCGGCATGCCCACCGCCCACCACTATGACATCAAATTCGGTTTGGTCGTGCATCGCTCGCGCCTTCATTCGAAGGCCTCATATAATATCCGAAGCGCGAGAAACAGACTATTTGCCGATACAGAAGGAAGAAAAAACAGCCCCCAGAACGGACTCCGGGTCGACATGCCCCGTCAGAGTGCCAAGTTCCCGGCTCGCAAGGCGAACATCTTCCGACACGAATTCCGCTCCAATCCCGGATTCGAGATGGTCGATCGCAGTCTCGAGGTGCGACAGCGCGCGTTCCAAGCCCTGGCGATGACGCGCCCGGGTAATGATCGGAGCGCCAACATTCTGCGTCAAAGAGCCCAGCCGTTCGATGATCGCGGCTTCGATCAGATCAATGCCGGTGCCGGCCTTTGCGGAGATAGACAGTGTTTCACGTGAAACACTTTCCGGGTCCACCAGGTCGGACTTGTTGGATACGACCAGATCACCCGGTTGTACCCGGTCAGACTCGAACATTTCGCGCGCATCATGAATCCAGAGTCTCAGATCGGCCTCATCCGCGGCTTTCAAAGCGCGGCGAACCCCTTCCGCCTCAACCAAATCCGACGTTTCGCGCAAGCCAGCCGTGTCAGATATCCAGACGAGAAACCCGCCCAATACGAGTCGGACTTCGACCACGTCCCTGGTCGTACCGGGAATATCCGTCACTATCGCCGCATCTCGTTTGGCGAGCTGGTTTAGAAGCGTGGATTTACCTGCATTCGGTTTTCCAAGGATCGCAATTTTGAATCCCTCGCGAATTCGCTCGGTGATGTTTCCGTCGGCAAGCGCGTCTGTCAATTCGGTGCGCAATGCGTTCAGTTTTGCCAGGACCGGGGCGTCGACGCGATCCGGCGCATCATCCTCATCTGGAAAATCGATGCTCGCCTCGAGAAGCGCCAGTATTTCCGTCAGGTCGGTGCGCCAACCGGAATACAGATCTTCGAGCGCGCCATCCATTTGCTTTAACGCTTGCGAGAGTTGGGCTTCGCTCTCGGCATCGATCAAGTCCGCGACCGCTTCTGCGCGGGTCAGATCCAGCTTTCCCGCTTCGAACGCGCGGCGCGTGAATTCGCCAGGCTCCGCCAGTCGTGCGCCTGCCGACATGATCGACTTGAGCGCCAGTTCAGTGATCATCCGGCCGCCATGCAGGGAGATCTCAAGTGTATCTTCGCCGGTATAGCTGGCAGGTCCGGGCATATAGATCGCCAAGCCGGAATCGATCACCGCGCCGGAACCTGACCGTAAATCAACCAGGCTGGCATGTCGTGGTTTGAGCGACGACACCGATAGCCGCGATTCAATTATCTCAGTTGTGGCCGGGCCGGAAACGCGGATCACGGAAATCGCCGACGGCGGAAGGCCGCTCGCCAGAGCACAAATCGTGTCCCGGCGGATCGCCATATCTAGTTTTTCATTGCCTCGAAGAATTCGTCATTCGTCTTAGTCTGCTTGAGTTTATCGAGCAGGAAGTCGATGGCGTCCGAGGTCCCCATTGGATTCAGGATACGGCGCAAGACATAGATTTTCTGAAGCTGCGCCTTGTCGGTGATAAGTTCTTCTTTTCGTGTCCCTGACTTCATGATGTCGATGGCCGGGAAAGTCCGCTTGTCTGCGACTTTGCGATCCAGAACAATTTCAGAGTTACCGGTTCCCTTGAATTCTTCGAAGATGACCTCGTCCATACGCGATCCGGTATCGATGAGGGCTGTGGCAACAATGGTCAGCGAGCCACCATTTTCGACGTTCCGCGCGGC
The DNA here is from genome assembly GCA_024743015.1 of Hyphomonas sp. GTDB lineage: Bacteria > Pseudomonadota > Alphaproteobacteria > Caulobacterales > Hyphomonadaceae > Henriciella. The sequence goes on from JANSXJ010000059.1 coordinate 4,259, forward strand.
TCCGAAGAATCGTTTCGGACGCTGCAAGGCGTTCGCATCCACACCGCCGGTCAAAACCTTACCGGAGCTTGGTACAGTCGTATTGTACGCCCGTCCAAGTCGCGTGATCGAATCCAGTAGAATGACAACATCCCGGCCATGCTCGACCAGGCGCTTTGCTTTTTCGATGACCATATCCGCAACCGCGACGTGCCGCGATGCCGGCTCATCAAAGGTTGAGGATATGACCTCACCTTTTACCGACCGCTTCATATCCGTCACTTCTTCCGGCCGCTCATCGATCAACAGCACAAGGAGATAACACTCGGGGTGGTTCTCCTCGATCGCGGCGGCGATATTCTGGAGCAGAACCGTTTTACCTGTCCGCGGCGGCGCAACGATCAAAGCACGTTGTCCTTTCCCGATCGGCGAAACGATATCGATCACGCGGCCAGAACGATCCTTTTTGGTCGGATCCTGGCTCTCCATCAAGAGACGCTCTTCCGGGTAGAGGGGGGTTAAGTTGTCAAAATGGACTTTCTGACGGGCTTTCTCTGGGTCCTCAAAATTGATCGAGCTTACACCGGTGAGCGCAAAGTATCTTTCATTCTCGCCAGGTTCAACAATTGGACCCTCCACCGTGTCACCTGTGTTCAGGCCAGCCTTTTTCAAGACTTTCGGACTGACATAGATATCATCCGGCCCGGCAAGATAGTTCGACTCCGGGGAGCGTAGGAACCCGAACCCATCCTGGAGGACTTCTACGACGCCGCGCCCGATGATCTGAACTTCCTGTTCGGCGAGTTCTTTCAAGATCGCGAACAACATGTCCTGCGTTCGCAGGGATGAAGCATTCTCAACTTCCAGCATCTCGGCATAGGCCAGGAGATCGGTCGGAGATTTTGCTTTTAACTCGCGGAGGTAAACTTCGCTTGGCAGTTCAATTTCGGGTGCAGTATCAGGCATAGGGTGCCGGTTTCCAGATTTTCAGAATGGGGAAATGTGGGCACAAAAAGGCCCGTGCGCCGGACGGCGACTTGGTCCGCATATGCGCCTAAGCGGCGAATTGGTCAAGGGGTCCGGCTGTGAAGCCTTAGAAAGGTTTACCAACGGCGAGGATGACCACACCGATCATGATCAGGAACGGAACCTCGTTCAGCAGCTTCAGGGTTTTCGAACTTGGCGCGACCTCACCGCGGTCGATTTTCTTGCCAATCGAAATGAAATAGCCGTGCAAGCCAGACAGGATCAAAACCAGCAGCAGCTTGACATGCATCCAACCCTGACTGAGCAGACTCTGATTGAGATATAGCATTGTCAGCCCAAGCCCCCAGACCAGGATCAATGCCGGATTGAGGATGATCTTTCGCAAGCGATTTGACGCCTCTTTCATCGTTTCAAACAGCTCATCACCAGGCTTGGAACTTAACTGATGCAGCTTGTAGCGTGGATAGATCAGCAGCCCCGCCATCAATGCGATGACAAAAACAATATGTATGGCTTTGATCCAAAGGTATAATGTCATCTACGAAACGCCTTCGCGGACCAATTCAACAACTCGCTCCACGTTTTTGATTGGTGTTTCGGGACGAACGCCGTGCCCAAGATTAAAAATGTGAGGTCGGTCTGAATAGGCGGAAAGCAGCTCCCTGACCCGCGCATCCATTTTGTCGCCGCCGGCAATCAATAGCAGCGGATCAAGATGACCCTGCACGGCCATCGATTTTGGAACCGCCCCCGAAATGTGTGCAGGATCGATCGCTGTATCCAGGCCGACGCCATTTACCGGAACTTGAGACGTGTACTTGCTCAGCATGGTTGCAGCGCCGCGAGGAAATCCAATGATCGGAACGCTAATCCCCATTTCACGGAGCCGCTTTACCAGTTTCGCGTTGGGGTCGATCACCAGCGTCTGGAAGAGATCTGAAGGGAGACCCTCAGCCCAGGACTCAAATATCATTAGCGCATCGGCGCCTGCTTTGACTTGTTCTGAAAGATATTGAGCGCTTGCCTCGATCAGCAGATCCAGAAGTTTGGCGAGCAGATCCGGATGGGTATAAGCCCAGCTTCTCGCCGTGCTTTTATCAGTTCCGCCCCGGCCCTCAATTGCGTAGAGCGCAACCGTCCACGGCGCTCCGCAAAAACCGATCAGGGCTTTGTCATCATCCAATTTGGATCGAACACGATCTACGGTTTCATACACGGGCGACAGTCTCTGAACCGCCTTTTCCAATGGAACACGATTGAGATCAGCCTCAGTGTTCACAGTTTCAACAATCGGTCCCACACCTTTTTCGAACCGAACGTCTAGACCAATCGCATCCAGGATCAGCAATATATCTGCAAACAGGATCGCGGCATCCATGTCATATCGGCGGATGGGTTGCAGTGTGGCTTCAGCTGCCATGGATGGAGAGTAGCAAAAATCGAGGAAGTCTTTCGCTCTTGCTCTGAGCTCAAGATATTCAGGGAGATGCCGTCCGGCTTGTCTCATCATCCAGATGGGAACCGGAGACGATGGGGTGCCAGAGAGCACTTTCAGAAATCGTGAGGATTGAGAGTCAGCCATAGAAAAAATTAAACCCAGAACCTAATTCGGAACGACTTATCATTATTAAGGCCGGAGTCTCGTGGAAAACACTGGGTGAGGTCTTTTGTCCCTCTTAATTTCACAGCTTATACCCAGTTCCTTTCAGAGTTTACGATTTGTTAACGAATTGAAAAAATTGTAAATAATTGGTTAACGCAGGTATGCGACAGATGTCTGGAACAGGCAGGAAACCTGATGAGTCAGATTCGTTCACATGTGCGATTCTGAGTCGGATTCGGTGCACAACCAACTTGTCCACAAAGCATCCACAGGGCTTGTCGAATTCCCGCCCTTCCGGCACAGGACGTGTAGTTTAATTCAGGATTGTCATGCGACTTTCGATCTATTTCAACGTGCACCTGGTTTCAGATTCCACCGGCGAAACGCTGAACGCGGTGATGTGGGCAGCTGCGGCGCAGTTCGACCGTACGATCCCGCTTGAACACAATTACTATCTGGTCCGGTCCGAGCGACAATTGGATCGAGTGATGGCAGAGATTGAAGCCGCGCCGGGCGTTGTCTGGTATACAGTGTCTGACGAGAATCTGCGCCGGAAACTGGAGCAGTTCTGCCGTCAACGCGGGATTCAGACCCTGCCCGTCCTCGATCCATCCATTCACATGTTGTCCCGTCATCTTGGCATTGCTGCCAGTGAAAAGATTGCCAGCCAACATGCCTTGAACGAAGACTATTTCAAACGAATTTCCGCGATCGATTTTGCGCTGAACCATGATGACGGACAGAATGTCGCCGGACTGGTGGACGCTGATGTTGTTCTGCTCGGCGTCAGCCGCACATCAAAAACCCCCACTTGCGTTTATCTCGCCAATCGCGGCGTTAAGGCTGGTAACATTCCGCTTGTTCCGGGCATCCCACTCCCGTCCATGGTAGAGGAATTGAAGCATCCCATGGTCGTGGGCTTAAAAATCGGCGTGGAAAGACTGTTACAGATCCGCAGTCAACGGCTGATGTCGCTCAACGAAAACTCGCAGACAGACTATGTCGATGAAGAAGCCGTTCGGGCCGAAGTCACCGATGCAAGCCGCTTGTTCCAAAGAAACAAATGGCCCGTCATTGATGTATCGCGACGCAGCGTTGAAGAGACGGCGGCAGCTATCCTCAACAAATTGAACGAACGCCGAGGATTTGTCTGATGACCGATGTGATCTTGGCTTCAGGAAGCGCAAGTCGACGTGCGCTCCTCGCCGGCGCGGGTGTGACCGCTACATCGATCAAGCCCAAAGTCGACGAAGACGCGGCGAAAGCTGGAATGCGCGCGGAAGGATTAAGCGTTCGCGACCAGGCAATGCAGCTGGCTGAATTGAAGGCGGTAAAGGTTTCCCGCTCCACGCCAGGTCTTGTGATTGGCGGGGACCAAATGCTCAATCTGGACGGAGAGGCCTTTGATAAGCCGGTGGATATGGATGCGGCGCGATCGCATTTGATGAAACTTTCCGGGAAGTCACACAGGCTCGAGACGGCGATTGTTGTCGCTGAGAACGGTATGCCTATCTGGCGTCATTTGGCGCGCCCGAAACTTACCGTCCGTGTACTGAGTGATGAGTTTATCGATGATTATCTATCAACCTGCGGCGACGCCCTGCTGAGCACCGTTGGCGCTTATCAGCTCGAAGGTCGCGGGGCGCAAATCTTCACCGAAATTGAGGGAGATTACTTCTCCATCCTGGGATTGCCGCTGCTGCCACTGCTCGACTATCTTCGCGTGCGAGGTGTTTTACTGTCATGACCAAATTGCTGGGCGTGATTGGTGACCCAATCGCGCATTCCCTTTCCCCGCTGATTCATAATGGCTGGCTTCGTGATATGGGGTTTGATGCAACTTATGAAGCGATGCACGTCCCGCGCGGAGGCTTCGATAAAGCGCTGAAAACACTGGAAAACCGTGACTGTATCGGTGTGAACGTCACTCTGCCCCATAAGGGTACTGCGCTTCACGCCGCAAGCGATGTCAGCGAAACCGCGCAGACAATCGGCGCCGCAAATACGCTGACCTATCTTGGCAAAAATCAGTGGCGAGCCGACAATTCAGATGTGCCTGGATTCGTTACGGCATTGGGGCAGATCGACTCTGAGATGGACAAGGTCGTGGTGCTGGGCGCGGGCGGGTCAGCGCGCGCCATTGTGCACTCATTGTCCGTAATCGGAGTATCTCATACAATTTTGAATCGGACCGTCTCCAAAGCGGAGGATCTTGCGAGAGATCTTGGCCGCGGGAAAGCAAATTTTGGACCACTCGATCAGTATAAGGAATATATCGATTCCGCAACGATCTTGATCAATACGACAAGCATGGGGTACGCGGGCGAGTTGCTCGACCTGGCTGATGGTTCGGAACGCCTCTTCTTCGATATTTCCTACGGCAAGATCTCTGCGCCGCAATTGCAGTTGGCGAGCGACCGGGGCTGGCGCGTAAAAGACGGACTCACCATGTTGGTGGCGCAGGCGGCCTTTAGTTTCGAGATCTGGTTCGGTGAAATGCCTGACATGGACGACGGTTTGAGGCGGTGTCACGCAGCATTGGAGGCGACGACTTGATTATTCTCGGGCTGACCGGATCGATAGGAATGGGAAAGTCGGCGACGGCTGCGATGTTTGCGGCGGAAGGCTTGCCCGTTTACGACGCCGATGCTGCCGTACATGCGCTCTATGAAAAAGGCGGTGCCGCAGTCGCACCTTTGTCCGAAAGATTTGGCGATATCCTCAAAGATGGGGCGGTGGATCGCGCGGCCTTGCGTGCAAAGGTCGTCGACAATCCGGACGCGATGAAGGATCTCGAACAGATCGTGCATCCGTTGGTGGGCCAAAGCCAGTTGAACTTTCGCCGACAAGCGCTTGAAAGTGAGTCAAAAATTGCGGTTCTGGACATTCCGCTCCTGTTCGAAACGGGTGGAGACCAGCGCTGTGATTATGTAGCGGTGGTCACCGCACCAGCCGATCTTCAGAAAGCCCGCGTCCTTGCGCGCGGTGAGATGTCGGAAGAGCAGTTCGAACAGATCCGCACCAAACAGATGTCCGATGCTGATAAGCGCGCCCGCGCGGACTTCATCATCAGTACAGCTTTTGGCTTTGACTTCGCCCGCGCACACGTTCAAGCCATTATCGAGCTGCTGAACAATCTGGATCAAAACGATGACTGACTTAGTCCGCGAGATTGCATTCGATACCGAAACCACAGGGCTTGAATGGGACAAGGATGATCGGATCATAGAGCTGGGCGCGGTCGAGCTGATCAATCACGTTCCCAGCGGCAAGACGTTTCAGACCTATATTAATCCCGGACGCCCTGTGTCTGAGGCGACGATCCGGATTACCGGGATCACCGATGACGATCTGGTCGATAAACCAGGATTTGAAGATCCATCCATTGTCGACGCGTTTCTCGAGTTTATCGGCGATGCCACGCTGGTGGCGCACAATGCCAAGTTCGACCGTGGGTTTCTGAATATGGAGCTCCAACGGTGCGGGAAGTCGATCATTCCGGAGGAGCGTTGGGTCGATACTGTGGCAATCGCGCGCAAGAAATATCCCGGTGCGCCTGCCAGCCTCGATGCCTTGTGCAAGCGTTTCGACGTCAATTCAGACGCGCGAACGTTTCACGGCGCCCTGCTCGATAGCCAGTTGCTGGCCGAGGTCTATCTCGAACTCCTTGGTGGCCGTGCGAGAAAATTCGATTTTGGCGGAGCTAAGGGATCGGCGAGCGGCGAGCGCGCGCCCGCCAAACAGCGCCCGGTGCCGCTTGATCGCAATATTCCGGAAGCAGACCAGGCCACCCACGCCGAGTTTATCGAAACCCTCGGCGAGGATGCTATCTGGTCGCGTTACGCCTGAGGCTCGGTCGGAGCCGGAGCGTTCTGCTGCTCTGCCGCCGCCTGCGCCGCGCGTTGCTTCTGGGAGTTGTAGAGCGCCCCGAAATCGACAGGATCGATCCGCAGCGGCGGGAACCCACCTTCAGCAGAGATGTCGGCAATGATCCGACGCGCAAACGGGAACAGAATGCGAGGGCATTCGATCAGAAGGATTGGTTCGATATCGGCTTGTGCGAATCCTTGCAGCTGGAACAGACCGGCATAGTCCATCTCGATGAGAAATAGGGCTGTGGTTTCCGTTCCGGCGCGGGCCTTCAGTTTAAGCGTGACTTCGAAAACACCTTCCTGGCCTTGACGAGGTGCTGCACCAACATCGATCCCGAGCTCGATATTCGGCTGATCCTGAACAGTGGCGCCGGGATTCTCAAAGGACAGGTCCTTTATGTACTGACTGAGGACGCGAATAGCAGGCCCTTGTTGTTGAGCATTGTCTTGCGGCTGGGTTGCCATATCTGGGGTTTCGGTCATTGGAATTCACTCTAAGGCTAAGGTGACACGCGCGTAACATGTGCCAGAAAGTGGCGCAACGGTGGGTGGCACTTCCGGGAAAGCGCCTATATGACACTGTGAGAGACAAAAGAGAGAACCATACATGTCGTCATCCATGATCGAGTTTCTGCTTCTGGCGGGGATCGCCCTGTTTATCGGTTGGCGGCTGTTCGTGACGCTCGGTCAGGATGAAGGCCCACCTGAGGGGCGCAGTCGAGCTCCGAACGCGGGACCAAGCCCAGTGCCGAAGGAGCAGGCACCAGCGGGCGGCGATGTGGTTCAGATCCGCCCGAATTTTACCGGACCCGCCGCAGCAGGCATGGATGCGATATACGATGTTGATCCATCATTCGAGCCTGTCAGTTTCATGCGCGGTGCCCGCGGCGCTTATGAAATGATTGTGGGGGCGTTTGGCCGAGGGGATCGCGAGGCGCTGAAACCCCTGCTCGATACAGATGTTTATGAGGCCTGGGACGCCGCCATCACCGAGCGCGAAGCAACCGGCGCGCAGGGGTTGCAGCTGTTGCGAATCCGCAAAGCAGAAATCACTGACGCGTCGCTCGACTCGACGGGAATGGCGCGGGTGACGGTGCATTACGAATCCGAGCTCGGCGATGGCGAAACCACGACCAAGGCCAGCGAGCTTTGGACCTTCATGCGTCAGACCAGTTCCTCCGACCCGAACTGGTTGCTGGATGATGTCGACACCGCGGACTAGCTGCCGCGTTCCCACCAATCGTAACTTGAGCCTGCAGGACATTCGCGCCTAGACTCGCGGCATGCGAATCATTGGCCTTCTCTGCGGCGCGTTTCTGGCGCTATCCGGGTGTGTCTCTACACCTCCGCGGCCCATACCGTCCCAGCCTGTTCAGGTTCAACAACCAGAACCTGTCGATGAGAGCTTGTGGCAATCCCTGCCCCGGCCCGTGGCTTATGACAGTTTGCCTGGGTGGCAGACGGCCGATCTGGCACCGGGCCTGTCAGCCATGACGCGAAGCTGCGCGGTGTTTGCAGCGCGTTCGCCCCAAAGCCTGATCTCTTCTCGCGCACCCTGGGCGGGTCGGCATGATGATTGGGCACCTGCGTGTGCCGCCCTGGATGTTATTGCTGACGCGCAGAGCGCGCGGGCCGTAATGCAGGCGCTTTTCACGCCAGTGGAGATCGCAGCACCGGACGGCCAATCGCGGTTTACGGGCTATTTTGAGCCAACCTATCAAGCGCGGCTCATTCCAGAAGCGCCTTATACAGAGCCGGTTCCCGGTCGGCCCGCAGACTTGGTGACCGCAGCTGGGAAAGTCTATCAAACCCTACCCGACGGCACGCGGCGCGCTTATCCCAGCCGGGCAGAGATTACCCGAGCAGGCGTTCAGCCCCTCGCCTATGCTCACCCGGCGGACGTATTCTTCCTGCAGATCCAGGGCTCGGGCCGCCTGATTCTCCCAGATGGCAGGACGCTGCGCGCTGTTTATGCCGCGAATAATGGGCAACCTTTTCGATCGACGGCGAACTGGCTGCTGGAGCGGGGGTGGATCAGCCGCGGTGAGGCCAGTATGCGAGGCATCCGCGCCTGGATGGACCGCACGACACCTCAACGTGCCCGCGAAGCAATGAATGCGAACCCGCGCTTCGTCTTTTTCGATATTGAACCCGAGGGCGATCCGCGTCTCGGACCGAAAGGATCGTTCGGGGTGCCTTTGACGCCGCTTGGCTCAATGGCTGTCGATCTCGATTTTCACGCTGGCGGTGTACCGATGTTTGTGCAGACCTCTGCCCCGGCCCTTGGTGGCACCTGGTCGGGACTGTTGGTGTCGCAGGATACAGGCGGCGCAATCAAGGGCGCGGTGCGGGGGGATCTCTATTTCGGTACTGGGGATGAAGCCGGCGCGCGAGCTGACACTGTGAATGCACCCGGCCGGATGTGGGTCCTCCTTCCACGTGCGGTGGCTGAACGGATCAGGATGAACAATGCAGCGCAAGCTTCAGGGGCTGGACCTGTCGTTCTAACGCCCTAGAACGCCTTGCATGAGCAGGCGGGATCTCACCGACAAAGACAAGAGCGCCTGGGCGGCGGTCAGCCGGACGGTCAAACCCCTGTCAGGCCGTAGGGCCGCGCCCGCGGGAACGCCGCGTGCGCGGGATGAGTCAAATTTGTTCTCACCGCCAAAACTCCGAAATCGTCCTCTGCCCGCGCCCCAGAATCGGCAGAACGAGAGATCGGTACGTCGCGGCAAGCAAGCTATCTCGGCGACATTCGACTTGCATGGTCACACCAAAGACAGCGCGTTTCAGCTGCTCCCGCGTTTCCTGCGTCTGGAACAAGCCAAAGGCTCCCAATGTGTTATCGTGATTACGGGGAAGGGAAAGCATGGTGAAGGCGTGCTTCGTCGTGGTTTTCTGCATTGGCTGGAACTGCCAGAGGCCCGCGCGCTCGTCAGTGGCTATGCGCCGGCGCATGCCAAGCATGGCGGCGGCGGAGCCTGGTACGTCTTTCTGCGACGCCGCTAAGCAGCCAACGAATCGACAAATGAAAAGGGGCAGCCGGTAAGCCGCCCCTGAACACTCAACACACTCTACTGGAGAGTGGGTATAGGTCGTCAGTATTAATGAATTACGACTGCTTCGCGAGGAGATTGCGAATTTCTTCGAGCAACACTTCCTGACGTGGTGGGGCTGGCGGTTCCGCAGGCGCTTCCTCTTCCTTCTTCATCATATTGTTCATGCCTTTGATGATCATGAACATGACGAATGCGACGATCAGGAATGAAATTACGGCGGAGATGAACTCACCGATCTTGATGCTGACAGCTTCGGTCACCACGGCACCATCCTCTCCGATGACAGCCGGAGACATGACATATTCCCAGCTGCCAAAATCGAGACCGCCGAGGACGGGGCTGAGTGCGGGCAGGAACACGCCCTGGATGAAAGCCGTGACGACGGTGGCAAACGCGCCGCCCATGACGAAGCCGACCGCCATGTCGACGAGATTGCCCTTCATGGCAAACTGCTTGAATTCGTTGAACATATTAAACCCCTTGTATGATCCAGACCCCGTAAAGGTCATATCATAGAATGTTGGAATTCTACCCGAGGGTCAATTCCAAGAAACATTAATATATACAATAAGTTATCGGGATTCCGGGTCGATACCGTCATTCACGCGTGCCCGCAATTCCTTGCCGGGTCGGAAGAATGGGACGGATTTCGCCTCAACCTGCACCGATTCTCCCGTGCGAGGATTGCGCCCATTTCGGGCTTTGCGGTGGCGAACCGAGAAAGCGCCGAAGCCTCGAAGCTCTACGCGGTCACCGCGTGCGAGGGCATTTGCAATCTCATCCAGGATCACACCAACAAGTTTTTCGAGGTCTTCGGGGCGCAGCTCTGGATTTTCATCCGCGAGTTTTGCTATCAGTTCGGATCTCAGCATGTCTTTGAACCTAAACGAAAAATGCGCCGGAGACTAGGCCTCCGGCGCAAAATACTTGCCCATTACCAGAAAGTTAGGTTGGGACGTAAACA
>JANSXJ010000197.1 GCA_024743015.1 Hyphomonas sp.
GAACCCATTGAAGGCGGTCTGACAATCTACATGCAGATGGGCGGCAATCCGGGTGGCCCGGCGACGCTTGCCCGCGAACTGGGGGCTCGGGACGCCGCAAGGGTGCTCGACGTCCAGCTTATCGAGCAGCATTCGCAGTGGAACCCCCAGCGTATGCTGCAGCAGGCCAATGAGGCGCTCGCCGCCGCGCCGGACGCCATCATCGTGATGGGGCATCCGGGGACCGACGCCATGTCCACCTTCCTGCGGCGCGCCGAACAGGACGGCGTGACCGTAATCGTGGGCAACAACAATCTGGAGGGCTCGGGCGAGAGCTACTTTGGTCTGGACAACTATGGTGCCGGCGCGAACCTTGCGCGATTGGCGCTTGCGGAAGGCGATCTGGGTTCCGATGCCGAAATCGTCGTTTACGGCGAGTTTGCTGAGGGTGGCGCCGGAGAAATCGTATCGCGCGGAACTCTGGCCGCACTGGATGAGGCCGGCGTCTCCTACGACAAGCTGCAATGGTCAACCGAGGCGGTTCAGGATGCGTCACTGGCCGTTCCCGTTCTGGTCAGCTACCTCGAAAGCAATCCGGATACGGATGCGATCATCGTTCCGGGTCACGGCGGCATTACCGCCTTCCTTGGCAAAGTCCTCCGGGATGCTGGCAAGGAGGCCGGCGAGGTCATCACAGCGGGCTTTGACATCTCTCCTGCCGCAATCGACGAGGTGAAGCAGGGATACCTGACGCTGGTGCTTGATCAGCAGCCATACCTGCAGGGTTTCATGCCTGTCATGGCCGCCACGCTGGAGGCAAAGTATGGGCTCAGCGGGCTGATGCTCAACACGGGCGGCGGTGTGGTCACCCAAGACAACGTCGCGATCATCGAAGAGCTGGTGGCCCAAGGCATCCGATAGCTAAGGCATCCGATAGCTCGATCGTTCGGGCTGCTTGGTGCATTGCCGAGCGGCCCGGCTCTTGGTTGAGACAAGAGGACAACGTGACCGGTACCCCCATCGTCAGTCTGCGAGGAGTCGGCAAGTCCTATGGCGCGGTCGAAAGCCTGCGCGACGTCACGCTCGACATCGGAGGCAATGAGATCGTCGGGCTCATCGGCGACAATGGCGCCGGCAAGTCGACGCTCATCAAGCTGCTGACCGGAGTTGAGGTTCCCACCACCGGCGATGTCTACATTCGTGGTCGCAAAGTCGACTTTTCGAGCTACTCCGTCCGCAAGGCACAAGAGTTTCGCATCGAGACGGTGCACCAGACGTCATCTCTGGGCGAGAAGCAGCCCTTGTGGCGAAATTTCTTCGTCGGTCGACCGATCACCAACAGATTTGGTTTCATCAGGGTCGCCGAGCAGAAACGTGTCTCCGAAGAGATCATGCGCCACACAATTGGATTTCGTGGTGCCGGCATCGATGTGAACACGCCAGTAAGCCGGCTTTCCGGTGGCGAGCGTCAGGGTGTCGCCATCGGGCGCGCCATGCACTTCGACAGTGACCTGATCGTCCTCGATGAGCCGACGGTCGCGCTCGCGCTGTCCGAGGTGCGCAAAGTTCTTGATTTCATTCGTTCGATCAAGACCCAGGGGCATTCCTGCATCTTCATCGAACACAATATCGTCTACGTTCACGAGGTCTGCGATCGCCTGGTTGTTCTTGATCGGGGGCGCCTCGTACTCGACACGCCCACTTCGAGCATCGGATATGAGGAACTCATACGTTTCCTGACGGAGCTTCATCGCGGCTCGTCCGCCGATGGTCCTGCCTCCCCCGATCAGTCCGGGACCGCAACCCAGGCTTGAAAGGGCCTGCGCACAGGGCTATTGCCACGCCGAACAAGGTGGCAAGGCGTGACACTGAACAGACTGCTCCACAGCCGGGACGATAGCGGGCGAACTCCATTGCGGGGTTGTACGGTGTGAATTCCGGTCCAAAGCTCGCGCGTTCCGGCAATCTGACTCTGAAGGACGTTGCGCTTGAGGCGGGCGTCACCCCAATGACCGTTTCGAACGTCTTGAACGGGCGCGACACCGAGGTGGGAGCCGAGACCCGTGAAAGGGTCAAGGCCACAATCGACCGACTGGGTTATCGGCCTCATGCATCGGCAAGGCGTCTGCGGTCGCAGCGGTCATTTGCCATCGGCGTGCTCGTGCTGGACGACGTGCCGCAATTTCTCAACGACCCCTTCACGACCCAAGTTGTCGCCGGAATTTCCAACTTCGCCACCGAATGCAACTACAGCGTATTGCTGCAAGGTGTGCGGAGCGACTCTCTGGTCCGCGTGCCGCTGTTGTCGCAGGTCCAGACCGACGGCGTGTGTGCCATATTGTCGGGGCCGCAAAGCCAACGCGAGACGCTGCTGCAGCGCCTGATCAAACTTCACATGCCGCTCGTGCTGATTCAGGAGCGTAGCGCTAACGATGACGTGTGCGCCGTCCGCCAGGATGATCGGGGCGGAGCTGTGGAGATTGCGCGTTATCTGGTGTCGCGGGGTGCATCGCGTCTGATGTTCCTCGCGCCGGGACAGGAATGGCCGGCCATTACCGAGCGCATTGATGGCGTGCGTGAGGTGTGCTCGGAAATGGGAGCGGATCTTCGCCTGGTGTTCTGCGGCGCCGAGACGCTGGAAGACACGCAGCGGGCCGTTCGCGTCGCCATCGAAGAGAACGGCCTCCCGGACGCCATCATGGGCGGCAACGATCGAATGGCCATGGCCGCGATCCAGTTTCTGGACAGCAAAGGGATCCAGGTCCCGGGCGAAGTGAGAGTAACCGGCTTCAACGGCTTTGACTTCGCGGCGTACTCCCGCCCGAGCCTGGTGACAGTCCGTTCCGAGGCTTACGAGATGGGCCACCGGGCTGCCAAGGAACTGCTTGCTCGAATTGAGACAGGGCAGTTCTCTGCAAGCGACATCGTACTGCCGGTCAGTTTCATTCCCGGAAATTCCGCATAATGAGCAAAAGCCGAATTTCACAGAGTGATTGAAGCCGAGCTTTTGGCTTCGTTCGAAACCAAGTGAGATAGTCCCCATCCACCGAATAGATTCTCCTCTCTTGGCTGCACAACGATGGCACACTTTTTGAGGTGCCAAGACAGACGCGCCTGGCGCCACTCGGATACCGTTCCGCAACGTTCTAAGAAAGGAGCCAGGCTGAAGGGCTGCAGTATGCTATTCTATTGCCGTAAATCAAGCTGTGGAACTTCAAAGCCACAAATCCAACTCGTCTCGAGGCATAAATTGCAACCGCAGAGTAATTCAGGTCTTGGTGTGGGCTTGTTGCTATTGCTGTTGGCATGTTTTTCGGCCTCCGTTCAGCAGTCTGCTGAGGCCCAAGAGCGTCTTCCAATTGCTCAAATTGCCAATGCCACAGACATTCGCGACACCGTCCGAATGGATTTTTCCCCCGACGGCGTGCGCCTCGCAATCGCCTCTCTCGATTCCCTCAAGGTCTATGAACTCGGCGACGGTTCGGTCAGCTTCCGAGCCGATCTTTCCTCGTCGGTCAGCGACGTTCTTTTTGCTCAGGATGGGAACCGATTGGCAGTGGCACTTGGCGATGACGGTCTCGTCATCCTGGATGTCGAGCGTCCAGCAAGGCCCGAAGTGGCTTACCTGGAGGGTGATTGGTCGCGCCTTGCCCAGGCGAAGGGAAGCAACGCGATTGTTGGCTATGATCGGCTTGACGCTGATCTCAACCAGGAAGCTGCGTCCTGGTCCGGCGACCGAACGCAATCATTGCCGACCGAGCGTCTCATTCCATCGTTGGTGTTTGGCAACGATGCCGAGGTCTTGGCGCAGCTGCAGCAACCCGCGCTGGATTTTCATCGAACGACAAATGGACTTGCTGGAGAACCCGACGATGCCACGCCTTCGCGCGCGGCCGCGCTTTATTGGCGATTGGAGTCTCAAGACTTCATGCTTGGATACTTCGATCTCGTCGCCCAACAGATGATGTTTGGCGAGCGCCTGGACAGAGGGATGGAGCCTCGAATACTTGATTTTCGCGAAACCAGTATTGGGCCTAGAATTCTTCTTTGGCTCCGCGACGGTGTCGGCTCTCGTATCGCCCTGATTGATCCCATGGGCACCTCTATCCCGTTCGAGGTTAGTTCCGATCAAGACCGGTATCAGAGATACAGCGCGGGTGCGATATCAGCGGACGGGTCGCTTGTGGCATTGCACAAGCGTGACGGCGCGATCGAAGTTTTTGCAACCGCTGACGCCAAGGCCACTGCCGTCGCCCGCCTAACAGCCGATGCAGTCACCAACGCTGCGCCGGCATTGGCGCCCAAAACAGGTCACGCCAGGCCCATAGCAAAAGTCGTCGCGTCACCGGACAACTCACTGCTTGCGACCGTTGGAAGTCTGGAGCAGGGGCTCAACCTGTGGGATCGCCAGAGCGGCTATCAGCTTCGGACGCTGGCTGCAGACGAGACGGTAACTGCGTTCGATTTCTCGCATGATGGAAAGACCGTGTTGGTCGTGGGCCTGGGCGATGGCATCGACCTTCGGCGTGTCGCAGACGGAAGCCTGCAGCAAACGCTGCTGCACAGCCAGACGCAGATGGCCGCGTTCATAGACGACCGCGACACCATACTCGCCTGTGGCACCGCAGACTGCACCATCGGAACACCAAAGGATTTTGTCGATGGAACGGCAGCGATACTGGAACGTCCAGACCGTTTTGGTTGGGCAGGGTTTTTGGCCGGCGACGTATCAGCAGACGGGTCGTATGCCGGCATGCTCATGCATGACGGTCGCTGGTTGATTGTCGACTTGCGCAATTTGAAGATGGCCGTCCCAGCACCCATCCCGGAAGCGGCTTCGTTGGCCATCGGTGCCGACGGTCGCGGACTCGTCGCGACCAAGGATGGACTGCTCCATCTGATTGATTTCGAAACCGGCAACACTGTGCTGCGCATGTACGCGGGCGCCGGCGGGCAAGTCGATGTCGCCGCGATCGGTGGCTCCCGATACATCGTCCGAACGCCGGGCAAACGTGACCGGTCGGGGGAATGGACACCTGCGGCCAGTCGCATACTGGACACTTCGACGCTGCTGTTCTCCGACCCATTGCCGGTCTCACCCAGCTTTGGCGATGCACCCTACGCCGGGCCGATGGCTGTCTCTCCTGACGGAGAAGAATTGTTTTTCGTATCCCACCGAGGTGTCTTCGAACCGGGCTGGGCGCATATCGACATCTTTGACCTCGGCCGACACAGTTGGGAAAGTTCCATAGCGACGGACGGGTCCATGGCGGCCAACTCGGTGGTGTTTGCCGGCACCGGTGATCGGCTGATTGTCAACGGCCATCAAACCGCAGTGACCTGGGATTTGAGAACCGGTCGTACGACAAGGCAACGCCCCTCCAAATTCTATTCGCGTACGATTTCTGTCGCCGATTACAGTTTCTACATGGACGACGAGCAGGAACTGGAGAGCAGCCCGACGATATTCAGTCCGCAAACAGGGGCACGCTCGGTCCAATGGTTACCGCCACCGGGCTGGGATGACGGCTTCGGCCAGGCGGCGAGATGGAACGGCAGTCAGGCGCTGTTTTATGATCATGGCCTGGATACGACGCGCGTGACCCTGTTCGAGCTGAACGAAGCGGCTCTGGCGTCGGCCGTAATACGTGCTCAAAGTCTGGAGTTGCCTCGCACACCGGAGTTGTCGCTTCCGGAGCTGCACTTGGCTCCCGACGGGAGATCGCTCCTCAGCGTGGATCGTTCGCGCCTCCGCGTGTTCGAAACCAAAACTGGAACCCTGTTGTGGGAACTCACGTCTGAGCCAAATGGCGCCTGGTTCGAGGAAGCAGCCTTTTCGGAAGATGGTGCTAGGGTTTACCTGGTGAAATCGTTCGGCCCCGCAGTGTCGCTCGATTCCGGGGACGGCACCGTGCTTGGCGAGATCGCTGGTGGTGAAATACTGCTGTCGGTTTCGGAACTGGGCACCGCCATGCCCGTGCGCGTTGAGGATACGCGACTGTCCATCGTCAACTCGCGGTCCGACACGGCGAGTGCCTCGGTTGGTCGGCAAGGCGTATTGCCGCGATTTGTCCGGCGTGATCGGCCAAGCAACCTTGTTCTGATCGCTGGCTCCGATGCCCGGAACCTGCTCTGGCGACCGGCCGACGATTCCGTTTTCACCATAGACGCCGCGATTGCCGGCCCGGATGGCGTGGCCTTTTCGCCTGATGGCGGCCTCATGGCCCTGGTTGAGGAGGACGGGACCGTGAGTCTGTGGAAGACGAGCGACGGCGAACGCTTGGCACGGCTTGCGGCAATGCGGAACGGAGACTGGGCAGTCGTAGGCGAGGATGGGCGGTATGACGCGTCAAACCCCGGCGACTTGCCCTCTCTTGGTTGGGTGCTGCCCGAAGAGCCTTTGCGGGTTGTCCCGCTCGAATTGTTCTTTCAGGAGTATTTCGAACCGGCTTTGTTGCCGCGCCTGCTGGAAGGCGAGCCCTTCGGGACATTGCCGGAAATCCGGGACATCAACCGCCTGCAGCCACTGGTCCGCATTGTTTCCATAGAACCAGACCCTGCGAAAGAAGACGCTGTGCGCATCAGGATCGAAGTTGCCGAAGGCACTCGCGGCGATGTGCGAAGTGGCGTCAGGGCCGTGAAGCTGTTTAGGGATGATCAGATCGTCGCGCAAGTCGATCTCGCCGAGTTCAACTCCGATTCAGGGCAACAGATGCTCGAATTTGACGGCATTCTGCTGCCGCACGATCGAGACAGCGTGGAGTTTTCTGCATATGCCTTCAATGACGACTGGATCACA
>JANSXJ010000521.1 GCA_024743015.1 Hyphomonas sp.
CAACCATTTTGACCAATCCTGGTAACCGACGCCCATCGCTTGCCCAATCAGCAGACCTCGAAAGCCCGAACAATCGATGAAAAGATCTCCGGCAATGGTATCGCCGCGCTCCAAAGAAACAGACTGAATGAACCCGGTTTCGGGCACCAGAGCTACATCTACCACCTTGCCTTCCACTCGCGTAACGCCGTGAGCTTCCGCATGTTTCCGCAGATACTTGGCATAGAGCCCCGCATCAAAATGGAAGGCGTAAGAAAGACCCGTCATCGATGTGCTGCCGACTCGGTCGAGCCTGCCGAACTGATTGGCATAGGCCGCTTTGTGGTGAAGCGAATAATCCCACAGGCTCGCTGAACTTCCTTCCGCACGCGCGCGCAACCAGTAATGGTGGAAGTGCAAGTTCGCGAGATTTATCCCAGCATCCCCAAATGTATGCAGATAGCGCTCGCCAACATGGCCCCAATTGTTGAACTCGATGCCCAGTTTGAATGTGCCACTTGTCTCCCGGACGAATTCATCTTCATCCAATCCAAGCACACCATTCAGGCGGCGGATCTGCGGGATCGTTGCCTCGCCGACCCCGACTGTTCCAATCGCCTCCGACTCAATCAATGTGATCTGCACGCTGGGCCCGAGCAGTCGGGACATGGCCGCTGCAGCGATCCAGCCCGCGGTTCCGCCACCGACAATGACTATACGATCCAGATGTTGTTTTTGCATCGCCTCGTCTTAACTCGCTCTACCCATCTCGCCCAGAGACCACGTTCACAGATGTTGAAAAGGCCCGCGCAAAGACGGGCCCTTTCGGGAGGAAACTAACTCATGAGGGCGAGTTAGAATTTCTTCGACACCGTAATATTGTAAGTGGTGCCATATTCTTCGTACCGGCTTGGGAATGTGACGCCTGGATCGATCGTGACATTCTCGGTGACAAATGGCTCGTTGGTCAAATTGAAGACTTCGAAATTGACGCCTACGCCTTCAAGCGGACCCTCTTCCCATTCATAGCCAATTTGAAGGTCCACAATGGTCTCTTCCTGAGCCTGAGCACCGCTGAGGCTGCCGTCAAAGTTTTGAATTTCTGACAGGAAACCGGAACGATGACGTGCGCTCACGCGGCTGCGCCAACCATGGTTTTCATAGTAGAGATCACCGGACCAGACCGTGTCAGAATATCCGGGGATATCCGTCGAGCCCATATCGTTGGTCAGCTCGTTGTCTGAGTAAGTGTAGCTGGCGTTCACACCAAAACCGGCCAATTGCTCAGGCAGGAACTGGTCCAATCCCAGGCGAACAGTTGCTTCAAAACCCGTAATCGTGCCTTCTGCGAAGTTCTGTGGTCCGCTCACGCTACCGATATTGAAATCGGGAATGTTAGCGAGAGTTCCATCAACCCCAGCGAGCGTCAGCGATTCAGTTAAATCTACACCGCGGGTCGTTACGTCCACGACCCAGTCCTCAAGCTCCTTGTGGAACACTGCAAAAGAGACCGCAGTAGTCGGATCGAAATACTTCTCGAACGAAGCATCAAACGACGTCGCGAGGTATGGCTCCAGCGTTGTGCTACCGCCGCTCTGTGAGAAACATACGTTCTGATCCCCATCGAACACTCTAACACCGCCCGGGCCGAAATTCTCGGTGAAGATGCCATCATTATCAATATCCGCGCATACCAGCGGATTATTGGTAATGCTGCGGTTTGCCGCCAGCTGATCCATTCGAGCTCGAGTCACCGTTTGCGCTGCCGCAAATCGCATGAACGTATCCGGAGACACCTCAAAGCTCACATTGGCGCTTGGTAGGAAGTTCTCGTAACTTACACCTGCGCTACCAGCCAACGAATCCGTAGAGGATTGTTCGGTTTCAGCATACTGGAAGCCGAAATTCCCCAATACAGGCATTCCGTTGAAGGTCGTATCGATGTTCGCCATCGCGTAAAAGGTCTGAATCTCTTCTTCCACGGTCCACTCGACATCGTTCGCATCCGTCAACGTATAGGTGCCGTCAGTCAGGAAGCTCGATGGATCATAAGCGAGAATGTCCAGACCGATAGATCCGCTATTCGTCGCTCCAACAATTCGGTTGGTTGGCACGGCGAGCGATCCGTTCACGAATGAACTACCTGCACGTATGAAATTCTCGTTTGAATCGAAGTTCTTC
>JANSXJ010000325.1 GCA_024743015.1 Hyphomonas sp.
CAGTGTCTGTGTTTAAAAAAGGTTGTGATGTTGGTGTTGTACACGGTGCCGTTGTTGTTCTTCATGCGCCACCGTGTTGTTGGCAGGTGTGCTTTCTACCATGTAACAAGCGTGTGCGTGAGCGGGGATGGGGCTATATTGAAAATCTCGGAGGTTTCACGTGTCTGAAGCTAATACACGCATACTGGCGATCGCCAATCAGAAAGGCGGTGTCGGGAAGACGACGACCTCGATCAATCTCGGAACCGCGCTTGCCGCTGTCGGGCGAAAAGTCCTCGTCATCGACTTCGATGCGCAGGGAAATGCCTCCACAGGACTCGGAATCACCCGCCCGGAGCGTCAGCTGACCACCTATGATGTGGTTGTCCACAACGAATTTCTCGGAGACGCGGTTCTCAACACGCTGGTTCCGCGCCTCGACATTGTACCTGGCGATGAAAATCTTGCTGGCGTTGAAACCGAGCTTTCGACGGACCCGCATCGGTCCTATCGGTTGCGCAACGCGCTCCGTAATTATGTCAAGGAAGCGGCCGGTCGCGGTATGACCGAGTATGATTACATTCTGATCGACTGCCCCCCGTCTTTGTCGGCACTGACAATCAACGCGATGACCGCGGCCGACTCTCTTTTGGTGCCGCTGCAATGTGAGTTCCTGGCGCTTGAAGGCTTGAGCCAACTTCTGAAAACGGTCGAGCTCGTGCGCAGCGGCCTCAATCCGGATCTCGACATTCAGGGTGTGGTCCTGACCATGTATGATCGTCGCAATAATTTGTCGGACCAGGTTGCCGACGAAGTGCGATCCGTCCTTGGCGCGAAAGTTTACAACACGGTGATCCCGCGAAACGTTCGTTTGTCCGAAGCGCCAAGTTTCGGCAAACCGGCCTTGCTTTATGATTATCGCTGCCCTGGGAGTGAGGCCTATATTCGTCTCGCCTCTGAAATGCTCAAACGCGAACGCGCACTTCGGGGGTAGGGCATGTCACCGGCAAAACAAAGCCGACTCGGAAAAGGCCTTTCCGCTCTGATCGGAGAG
Organism: Hyphomonas sp.; assembly: GCA_024743015.1. GTDB lineage: Bacteria > Pseudomonadota > Alphaproteobacteria > Caulobacterales > Hyphomonadaceae > Henriciella. Next base: position 1,034 of record JANSXJ010000325.1, read on the forward strand.
GTTGAAGGTGTGGGTCTGGCGGCTCCCGAAGAGTCGACGGCACCGACAGGATCAGGTTCAGACGGCTCTTCGGTTGATGAGTTCAACGTCGCGGACATTCGTCCGAACCCGGCCCAGCCTCGGCGGACTTTTTCCGAACAAGAGCTCGATGAACTTGCGGCCTCGATCAAACAACGCGGTGTCCTGCAACCGATCCTTTTGCGGCCCGATCCGGACGCGCCGAACCAGTATCAGATTGTGGCCGGCGAACGCCGTTGGCGCGCCGCGCAGCGTGCGGGTCTGAAAACGATCCCGGCCGTTGTGCGCGACATGGACGAATTGCAACTCCTGGAAGTTGGGATCATCGAAAATGTTCAACGCGAGGATTTAAACCCAATCGAAGAAGCCGAAGCCTACGGGGCTCTGATCAAGCGCTTCGGACGGACCCAGGAAAATCTCGCCGAGAGTGTCGGCAAGTCCCGGGCGCACATCGCCAATACGATGCGCCTTCTAAATCTCGGGGAATCCGCGCGCGAACATTTGCGCCAAGGCCGTATTTCTGCAGGACACGCCCGCGCCGCGCTTGGGGCGCCGGATCCGGATCCAGTCGTCGACATGGCCGTGGCAAAATCCATGTCGGTTCGCGAAGTCGAAGCTTTGGTGAAACGCCTCAAGGATGGCAACGCGCTCGATACCGTCGCGAGCAAAGTCAACCAGATTGACAAGGACGTCGATACCGAGGCGCTTGAAAGTGACTTGGCGCGCGTGCTCGGCCTGAAAGTTGATATTCGCCAGGGCACCAAAGGCGGTGAGCTTCGGATCAAATATGGCGACCTCGAACAATTGGACGAATTGTGCCGCCGATTGACCGCGAAGCGCACCTAAGTCTCTGTATTATTTCATTTAATGCTAGAAACGGATACGTGTAGGAGCGCACTCCCGGGCGGTTTGTGATCGTCTTGTCGTCGAGTTACGTATTCACGCGTGCTGAAAATTGCCTAGTCTACGGGCGTATTGCCTGACCACATCGCGGATATGGGGAAAATAAAATGCCAGATACGCTTTATCGCGGTTCAAAAACGCTCGAACGTCCGGTTATTTCCTATCGTCAGCCGTCTTACCCAGGGTATCTGGAACGTGGAGACCCGGTTCCCCCGGCGAGTACGCTCGATCTGGAGGCGATAGATCTGGCGGATGTCGAACCCTGGCGACAAGACAAGATGTGGGATCGGTTCGAACGCCTCCGAAAAGAGGATCCGGTTCATTACACGCCTGACAGTATTTTCGGTCCCTATTGGTCGATAACTCGCCATCGGGACATTGTTGCCGTCGATTCCGATCATAAAAGATTTTCCTCGGACTCCTCCCTGGGCGGCATCACGTTGTCGGACATGGCGGACGGGATGGTGTCGCGAAGTTTCATTTCTTCCGATGAACCGGTTCATTCCGCGCAGAGAAAAGTTGCGCAACCGGCGGTCGCGCCGACCGCTCTAAGAGATTATGAACCGCTGATCCGGCAACGCACGCAAGCGGTTCTGGACGGTCTGCCCGTTGGCGAGCCGTTCGATTGGGTCGACCGCGTTTCGATTGAATTGACAGCCATGATGCTCGCGACGCTGTTTAATTATCCGCAAGAGCGGCGCCGCGAACTCACGCGGTGGTCAGACGTCACGACCAATCCGACTGACCCGGACATTTGTCCTGGTGGTATGGAACAATGGCGTGAGGAATTGACGCAATGCGCCCACGTCTTCTGGGAGATTTACCAGGGCCGGAAAAATGCCGAACCGGCTGGCGATTTGATGAGCCTGCTTGCCCATGGCGAAGCCACGAAGAATATGGATCCGCGCGAACTGCTTGGAAATGTCATCCTGCTGATCGTCGGCGGCAATGACACGACCCGAAACTCCATGTCGGGCGGGGTCTACGCGCTGAACAAGTTTCCGGATCAGTATGCAAAACTGAAAGCGGATCACAGTCTGATCCCGAACATGGTGTCAGAGATCATTCGCTGGCAAACCCCGCTTGCCTATATGCGTCGCACTGCGCTTGAGGATGTCGAAATGCACGGCAAACTGATCCGAAAAGGCGACAAGGTTGCGATGTGGTACGTCTCAGGCAATCGGGATGAGAGCTTCTGGGATGAGGATCCAAATCAGTTAATTATTGATAGAAAACAAGCGCGTAACCACGTCTCGTTCGGGTTTGGGATACACCGCTGCGTCGGAAATCGCCTAGCTGAGTTGCAATTACGGATCCTGTGGGAAGAAATTCTCGCCCGGTTCGAGCATGTGGAAGTGTTGGATGAACCCAGCCGCGTCTCGAGCAGTTTCGTGAAAGGCTATTCCTGGCTGCCCGTGGTCTGCCACCCACGATAATCCCCGCCTTATCCGGACGATTGCGACGGCGCTGTACTCAAGCGGGTGCGGCTGATATGTACGGGTCATGCGCCGCGACCCGATCATACGCTTGGCAGAACACGTTTTGCGCGACTGGCTCACCGGCCATGGCTGATTCTTGACTTTTGAATTCACTCAGATTCAAAAGAAGGAATAATCATGAACCGAAAAGAATACCTCGAAATGATGCGTGGCGCGGGCAAGCTCGACTACGAAATCTATTTGAACACCGAGCGCCTTCTGGCCTGCCAGAAAGAGCCGGAAGACTTGTGCAATCCCGACGAATTACAATTCATGATCGTCCACCAGGTGGAAGAATTGTGGATGAAGCTGATGGGCACAACTCTGCTCGACATTGACGATGAAATGCGCGCGGGCCGGACATTGAAAGCGCTGACTTTGTTTCGCCGCGTCCATATCTGTCAGGAAATGATGAGCACTCAGCTGGCTTTGCTGGAGACCATGTCGCCGAAGGATTATCAGGAAATCCGCCTCCTGCTCGGCAATGGTAGCGGTCAGGAGAGTCCCGGATTTCGGGTGCTTCTGAAAATGCCGAAAGACCTCTGGCAGACCTATGTCGACATCTATCTTGAGGGCGGAAAGCGGACGCTCGAACAGGTCTATGACAGCGAGTACAGCCATGACGAAGCATACATGATGGCTGAGGCGCTGGCCGAGTTTGACGAGCAGTTTCAGAAGTTCCGCAACGCCCATATGCAGCTCATCTACCGCTCCATTGGGGTGGCTGCGAACTCCCTGAAGGGCCGGCCGGTGAAAATCCTGGATGCTGGGATCCGGCAGAAATTCTTCCCGGAATTATGGAGTGTCCGCGCAGAAATGACGGATCGCTGGGGGTCGTCGTACGGTATCAAACGCGACAAGCTGGAGCCCAAGACGGATGCGTGAGCATTTCCACGTTCCGGATCATTACTTCCTGTCGCACTCGGTCGGGTGCCTGCCCAAGGCTGCGCCGGA
>JANSXJ010000425.1 GCA_024743015.1 Hyphomonas sp.
GAAAATCGTCCCGCCAAAGGCTTTACGCTGTTTCACATAGGCGACGGTTTCACTGATCGCGCGCTCGATCATGCCAATGCCCTGGATGCCGATAATGTGACGCTCCTGGGGAAGCTGTTGCATGAGCTGTATAAAGCCTTGCCCTTCTTCCGGACCTAGCAAGGCGGAGGCGGGTACTTTCACATCATTGAAGAACAGCTCTGACGTATCCGCCGCGGGTTGACCGATTTTTTTCAGATTGCGACCGCGCTCGAAGCCTTCGGCCTCATCTGTCTCAACCATCAGGATGGAGATGCCCTTGGCACCCTTGGTCGGATCGGTTTTGGCACAAACAAGGACGAGATTGGCCGTCTGTCCATTTGTGATGAAGGTCTTGGAGCCATTGATCACATAACCATTGCCGTCTTTCTTAGCTGTGGTCTTGATATTCTGCAGATCAGACCCCGTGCCCGGCTCAGTCATCGCGATGGCGCAGACCAGCTCGCCCGTGGCCAGCTTTGGGAGCAGGCGCTGTTTTTGTTCTTCAGAGCCGTAATGGATGATGTATGGCGCGACGATCGCATTGTGCAGACCGATGCCAAATCCGGCGATCCCTTGTTTTTCAAGCTGCTCGATAATCACCGCGTCATGCCGGAAATCGCCGCCCGAACCGCCATACTCCTCAGGCGCCGAAACCAGCAAAAGCCCCTGCTCGCCAGCCTGTTTCCAGACCTCACGCGGTACGGCACCTGCTTCGCGCCAGCTCTCGACGTGCGGTTTGAGTTCTTTGACGAAGAATTGCTCGACCGCATCATTGAAGATCTTGATTTCCTCATCCTGACGCCACTGTGCTGGCGGTACATTGAGGACATCTGACATGAGCGCGCTCCCAGAAGAAGAAATGACGTTTACGTTCACGTCAATGTAGGTGCAAAACGCCGTTTTGACCAGCGGTGACGCAACGGGAAGTTACAGTAAAATCAGCCAATCCGGGTGGATTGGCTGACTCTATTGGCACTCGAAGTGCCTAGAACCGGTCCGCGGGCAGAGCCATCATCAGGTCTGCGCCTGTTTTCAGCTTGGCCAGATGCGAAGCCGTTTCGGGCAGTACACGGGCGATATAATATTTCCCCGTGATGAGCTTGTCGTCATAGAACGGATCGCTGCCGCGCTTCTCCAGCGCGACCTGGGCCATCTTTGCCCACATATAGGCCAGCGCCGTCAGACCAAAGAGCTGCAGGTAATCCGTCGACGCCGCGCCCGCATTGTTGAAGTCAGTCATGCCGTTTTGCATCAGCCAGGTCGTGCCGTCCTGCAGCTGGGCCTTGGCAGACTTCAGACCTTCCAGGAAAGGCTCCAGCTCGGCATTGCCTTCATGACTACCGATGAAATCATCAATCTCGGCGAAGAAGCTGAACACGGCACGCCCACCATTGGCGGCGAGCTTACGGCCCACCAGGTCCAGCGCCTGAATACCGTTCGTGCCTTCATAAATCAGCGTGATACGGCAATCGCGAACAAACTGCTCGAGGCCCCATTCCTGCGTGAACCCCGATCCGCCATGGATCTGCAGGGCTTCGTTCGCCATCTTGAACCCGCGATCGGTCAGGAAGGCTTTAATCACCGGCGTCAGCAGCGCCATGTAATCGCCAGCCTTCTCGCGCACTTTCTCGTCCTGCGATTTGTGGTGGAGGTCGCCATGCAGCGCAGTCCAGTAAGTGAACGCCCGAGCGCCTTCGATGAACGCTTTCTGATCCATCAGCATGCGGCGCACATCCGGGTGAACGATGACTGGATCGGCTGGTTTGTCCGGAGCCTGCACGCCCTTCAAAGAGCGCCCTTGCAGACGGTCATTCGCGAAGTCGACAGCGTTCTGATAGGCGACCTCAGCCTGGCTTAGGCCCTGCATGCCAACGCCGAGACGCGCCTCGTTCATCATCACGAACATGGTGCGCATGCCTTTGTGCTCTTCGCCAACAAGCCAACCGGTCGCGCCGTCATAATTCATGACGCAGGTGGCGTTGCCGTGAATGCCCATCTTCTCTTCGAGACCACCGCAAGACGCGGCATTGCGATCACCGAGCGATCCGTCTTCATTGACGATGAATTTCGGCACAACGAAGAGCGAAATGCCCTTAATGCCCTCTGGCGCGCCTTCGATTCGGGCAAGCACGAGGTGGATAATGTTTTCGGTGAGATCCTGCTCGCCACCGGAAATCCAGATTTTCTGCCCCGTGATCTTGTAGGAGCCATCCGGCTGCGGCACTGCCTTGGTCTTGATCAGACCGAGATCCGTTCCGCATTGCGGCTCGGTGAGGTTCATCGTGCCAGCCCATTCGCCCGAAGCCATTTTTGGTCCGTACTTCGCTTTCTGCTCGTCAGAACCGCCAGCCATGAGCGCCTCAAACGCGCCCGATGTCAGACCGGGATACATGGCAAAGGCCATATTTGCAGAGGACGTCATCTCGCTGGTCGCCATATTGACGACGTGCGGCAGACCCTGGCCGCCCATTTCGGGCGACTTTCCGAGGAGCGGCCAGCCATTCTCGACCATTTGACGGTACGCATCCGGGAAGCCGTCAGGCGTTTTCACGCTGGCGTCTGCATTACGCACACAGCCCTGCTCGTCTCCCACCTTGTTGAGCGGGAACAGCACTTCCTTGGCAAACTTTCCAGACTCTTCCAGGATCGCATCGATCAGATCCGGGGTCGCGTCTTCAAACCCGGGCAGGTTGGAATAGTTCTGCAATGACAGCACGTCATGCAGGATAAACTTCATATCGCGAACAGGTGCATCATAACGTGGCATCAGGGCCTCCCATCAGGAAATATTATTAAACCGTGACGCTTGGTCTAGCGTCACGGTTTGGAAAGGTCATTCAACTCTTACGGGTCAAACTGTAATTGATCACGCGTCGTCGAGCTGGCGACGGGCAACTTCGTCATAGGCCTTGAGATTTTCCGCCTCGGCGGCCCCGGGGCCAATCTTGTCGAGCTGCTCTTCCAGCCATTCGATGCCGCGATGCAATTCCTGCAGCGCCATCTCGATGTCTTCGCGCTGACTTTCGAGTTCCTTGATCTGGTTCTGAAACTTGACCAGCGACATGCGCATTTGTGCGCGCTGGCCATCTTCGAGACCGTAAAGATCGAGGATTTCACGAATGTCCGCCAGCGGCAGACCGAGGCGCTTCAGGCGCACAATGATCTTCACGCGTCCGCGGTCGCGGTGC
>JANSXJ010000204.1 GCA_024743015.1 Hyphomonas sp.
CATTCCGCCTGTGGTCGCGAAGATGCCTGCATCATAGTTTGCAGGTCCTGTGACATCGCCCGGAACCAGTTCTGTGTGGTAGGAACCCGGCATACAATGATGATCTATCGCCTCGGTGGAGCGTGGCTGCTTGAATTTCGGGTTGAGAACGAGACGGTCATCGTTTGTCGTCAGCTCGGCGACTTTTGCGTTCAACTCATCCGCCTGGCGAAGGGTCACCCAGCGACCGGCTTGTTGACGTGTTTCCATCGTCGCGCGGCGCAGCGCTGACCACCATTGGAACATAGGATCTTTCAATAGCGCTTTGCGGACTTCATGGCGCGACTCGAAGCCCCGCTTTTGTGTCTTGTTGAATGCGGGTTCAACGCGCGCCTCGAAGGCTTCGCCAACGCCCGGCATGATCTTCGTCGACAGATGTCGATTCATCTGAGCGAGGAAATTGAACCGGGCAATCTCGTCGTGATTTGTCTCGGGATAGACGCCGTGCCGTCCAACAACGCGATAATCCGGTGGACCGTCATATTCGATCGGGTCTGGGCGGGGATCTCGTTCTGTGTCAGCCATGACAATCTCCTTTTCGCTTCACAAAATGGCGCGCTTTCGCGACACTTTCAATGTGAGGGCTATGCATTTGTCCCAAAAGATATATCATTTGACGAAAGAAGCTATAGGGAAGGTTCCGGATATGAGTACAAAGATTGTCGCACTGTTCAATTTGAAGCCGGGCGTCAGCGTCGCAGATTATGAAAACTGGGCGAAAACCAAAGACATTCCGACAGTGAATGGCTTGCAATCGGTGGATGAATTCGCCGTTTTCAAATCAACCGGCCTGCTCGGCACCGACGACAAGCCGCCTTACGCTTATATCGAGACGATTGATGTCAACGATATGGATAAGTTTGGCGGCGAAGTCTCGACCGAGACCATGCAAGCCATTGCGGGTGAGTTCCAGGCGATGGCTGATGACCTCGTCTTCATCATGACAGACAAACTCGGCTAGGGGGATCTGATGGGCAGATTTACCGGGAAGACGGCGGTGATCACGGGATCCGGACGCCGAAAAGGGCTCGGAGAGGCAATTGCGAAACGCCTCGCTGAAGATGGCGCCAATATTGTCATCTCCGACATTGGGGCGCCGCGTGATGAAGCCACAGGTGCGGAGCACATTGGCTCAACCGATGAGATGGAGAGTATCGCCGCGGACATGCGCGCGCTCGGCGTGCAAGCGTCCACAAAAGTCTGCGATGTCCGGTCTTTGGAAGATGTTCGAGGACTCGCGCAGCACGCCGTCGATACGCATGGGCGCCTAGATATCTGGGTCAATAATGCCGGAATCGGTTATATCATGAAGCCGCTTCTGGAGGTCACAGAGGATGATTGGCGGGCCGTAATCGATGTGAACCTGACGGGAGCCTTTTTCGGGGTCAAAGCAGCTGCCGAGATGATGATTCAGCAAGGCCATGGCGGCCGGATCATCAATATCGCCTCGCAAGCGGCCAAGTCAGGATTCCCGCACGCCCAGGCTTACACGTCTTCCAAACACGGTCTGGTGGGGCTCGCGCGCTCTGCCGCTGTGGAGCTGGGCGAGCATAAGATTACCGTCAACAATGTCTGTCCGAACCATGTCACGACTGGCCTCGGCGCCTGGCAAAACGAGTACTTTGCGAAAGTTGTCGGCGCCGCGTCGGTGGAGGACTATCTCGAAGCGATGGCCGCGCGCATTCCGATGGGACGTCCCGGTCTGCCGGAAGACACCGCCAATGCCGTTGCATTCCTGTGTTCGGATGAGGCCAACTACATTACCGCCGAGAGCATGAATGTCTCAGGCGGAGAGGAGCCGCACTAATGGCATTACCGTCCGATCCAGCGCCGAGAGACTTCACCTGGCCGAATGGGGCGAAGCTGGCGCTCTCAATCGTAGTGAATGTCGAAGAGGGTGCGGAGCGCCGCATTGATGAGGGCGACAAACGGCCTGAGCCGGTGGATGAGCTTGGAGCGGTACCCGGCAAGCCGATCCGAATTCACGGCAATGAGAGTAATTACCAGTATGGCATCAATCGCGGTGCACCGCGGATTCTCAAGCTGCTCGACAAAGCCAAGATGAAGGCGACATGGACCGTCTGCGGGCAAGCTCTCGAGAAAGCCCCCTGGCTTGCGAAAGCCATTGTCGATCGCGGCGATGAGCCGTGCAATCACGGGCATAAGTGGGCGTTCACAGCGTTCATGGATGAAGCGGAGGAATCAGACTTCATCAAGAAGGGCACCGACTCGATCGCTCAGACCTGCGGACGCCGGCCCGTTGGCTGGCTGTCGCGCTATCTGCACACTGACATCACGCGGCGTATCCTCAAAGAGCAGGGGTATCTCTATCATATGGACGACTATTCCAATGACTTTCCGTACTGGGCAGACGTCGTGATGAAGGATGGTTCGACAGAACCGATGGTCATCCTGCCATACGCGATCGACTCTAACGATATGAAGTTCTGGCTCAGCCCCAGCTTCACGCCGGACATGTGGCTGCAATATGCGAAGAACACGTTCAATTGGCTCCACCGCGAAGCGCAGGAAGAGGGCGCGCGCATGATGTCGCTCGGCTTGCACCTGCGGATCATTGGGCGGCCTGGTCGTATCGATGCGTTTCAGCATTTCCTGGACCACGTTCGCGCCCACAAGGATGTCTGGGTCGCCACGCGCGAAGAGATCGCTCAGCATTTTGCAACGCAAGTGAAGCCAGGCGGCGCATGACCCGCTTAAGTCCGATTGCGCTGGACGACCTCGATCCGGAGACGCGGGCGCTGATTGAGAATGCAGAAGACTTGATGGGATTCGTCCCCAACGACGCTCTGGTGATGGCCCGCAATCCCGGACTGACGCGCGCGATGTGGGGATTGGTGGCCGCGATCTATGGCCCGGGCAAAGTCGACAATGGTCTTAAGCGCCTGATTGGAGAAGCGGCGAGCAAAGCGGCAGGGTGCTTCTACTGCTCGGCGCATGCCGCGCATGGCGCGCGAGAGCAGGGCGTTGCGCAGGAGAAAATCGACGCCGTTTGGAGCTTTGAAGACAGTCCGCTGTTTACCGAGGCCGAACGCGCGGCAATCAATCTTGCCATGAAGGCGGGCCTTGTTCCAAATGAGACTGAGGATACGGACTTTGATCGGCTTCGCGTCCACTTTTCCGAAGATGAAATTGTCGAGATTGTCGCCGTGATTTCAATGTTCGGTTTTCTCAACCGTTGGAATTCAACGCTGGATACCGCGCTTGAGCCAACCCCTTTGGCGTCGGTTGACGGGCTACCATAGAGGCGTTGATTACGAGCTTGGGCGAATGCGAGAATGTCATCCATTTCCGACCGAACCCGAAGACAGTGTTTGACCTCAGTCCAGGAACGCTCTAATTTGTCCGGACAAATCCCGGATAAGCTATGATCACGACCTATAAGTCACTTCTATTTGTACCTGGTGCGCGGCCAGACCGCTTCGACAAAGCCGCAGCGAGCGGTGCCGACACCATCATTATCGACCTCGAAGACGCAGTGTTGCCTGAGCAAAAGACCGAAGCGCGGGCTGATGCGCTCGGGTGGTTGGCGCATCGCGGCGACGTCAAGGCCGGGATCAGAATCAACAGCCCAAGAACGGCGGAAGGCTGCGCCGACATTGCCGCGCTGGCCGTGTCAGGATGCTCCCCAGATTTTGTCATGGTGCCGAAAGCCGAAACCGGGGTGGATATGGAAATTGTTGGTGAGGCGCTCGGACATGGCGCGCCGCTGATTGCGGTGATTGAAAGTGGGCGTGGCCTGCGCCGCGCATTCGATATTGCCAAACAGTCCAATGCTGGCGTCTTATTCGGCGGCGCGGATTACAGCGCGAGTATCGGTGCCGATCTTTCCAATTGGGACGCGATGATTGTCGCGCGTGGCACAATTGCCGGAGCATGCGGTGCAGCCGGCGTGCCCGCCTATGACGTGCCTTATCTGGATGTGAAGAACACCACCGGCCTCGACGAGCAAACCCGTCAATCTAAGGCCATGGGTTTTACGGGGCGTGCGTGTATTCACCCCGCACAGGTTGAGACTGTCAACGCGGTCTTCGCGCCAAGCCCCGCGGAAATCCTGGAAGCCAAAGCGATCATCAAGGCGCTCGAGGATTCAAGAGGCGGCGCGGTGCTTCACGACGGAAAACTTATCGATCGCCCGATTATTCTGGCGGCTGAAAGAACACTCGCCAAAGCGGGCGAAGAGAGAGGATAGAATGGTACAAAACTGGAAAGAGGTCGGCCCAAATCGCTATCGCGAGACGTTCGGTCGATATTTCGAAGACTTCAAAGAAGGCGACATTTACGAGCACCGCCCGGGCAAGACGGTCACCGAGTATGACAATCACGCGTTCACATTGCTCACGCTAAACACGCATCCGATGCATTTCGATGCGGAGTTTGCGGCGGCTTCCGAGTTCAAACAGAATCTGGTCGTCTCACCATACACGCTCGCGCTGCTCATCGGCATGAGTGTTACCGATTGCTCTCAGAAAGCGATCGCCAATCTCGGCATGGATGAAGTGAAGTTCACCGCGCCCGTCTTTGCCGGCGATACGCTTTATGCCGAGAGCGAGGTGCTCGGGAAGCGGGAAAGCAAGTCGCGTCCAGGTCAGGGCATTGTAACGATTGTTACGCGAGGCTTCAAACAGGATGGCACCATGGTCTGTACCTTCAAGCGCAACATGTTGATCCCGTCTCGCGGCCAGGCCGTCGAAGACCGAGTTGGAAACTATTAGGAGGCCAGTATGGCAGACACGGCTTATATGACCAGTGAGGCTGCGGAAGAAGAACGCCTCATGCTCGATGCGATCGAGAAATGGCTGGAGCAGAAAGTTCGCCCGGTTGCGATGGAGCTGGAGCACGCGAACGCGTATCCGATCGACCTCGTCGAGGACATGAAAGAGCTCGGCCTTTTCGGGGCGTTGATCGATCCTGAATATGGCGGCCTCGGTCTCAGTGCGTCGCTCTATGCAAAGATCGTGACCCTGATCTCGGAAGAATGGATGAGCCTCACCGGCATCTTCAATTCACATCTGATGATGGCGCAAATCGTCCAGCGTTTCGGGACCGATAAGCAAAAAGCGCATTGGTTGCCTAAGTTCGCCACGGGCGAGATCCGCGGCGGACTCGCGCTGACCGAACCAAATGCTGGGACGGATCTACAGGCCCTCACCACCAAGGCGACGCGGGTTGGCGACAAATATGTGATTGAGGGAGCGAAAACCTGGATCTCTAATGCGATCGAAGGCCAGTGCGTGGCGCTTCTTTGCAAGACCGATCCCGGCGTGGAGCCCCGCTATAAGGGCATGTCGATGCTCATCACGCAGACCAAGAACCCGGACACGATGGAAGACCTTCCTGGTGTCACGAATGGCAACAAGCTGGAAAAGCTTGGATATAAGGGCATCGATAGCGGTGAACTGATTTATACCGGATATGAGTGCGATGCAGAGCTCAGCCTTGTGGGCGGCGAAGAGGGCAAAGGCTTCTTCATGGCCACAGGCGGTCTTGAGATCGGGCGCATCAATATTGCGGCCCGTTCAGTCGGGATCGCACGCCGGGCTCTGAAAGAGAGCATCGCTTATGCGCAAACGCGCCACACAATGGGTAAGCCGATCTGCGAGCATCAGGCGATCCAGCTCAAGCTCGGTGAAATGGGGGCCAAGACCCGCGCCGCCGAATTGCTCGTTCAAGACGCTGCCCGCGCCTATGACACAGGCGAGCGGATCGATATGGAAGCCGGAATGGCGAAGTATTTTGCATCCGAGACCGCAGTCGAAGTGGCGACGGAAGCGATGCGAATTCATGGCGGATATGGATACTCGAAAGAGTATGTGATCGAACGCCTCTACCGCGATGCCCCGCTCATGTGTATCGGTGAAGGCACCAACGAGATGCAACGCATCATCATCGCCAAACAATTGGTAAAACGGAACCCGATCTGATGACTGATCTGCCGCTGAAAGGCATTCGCATATTGTCGGTCGAGCAGTATGGCGCGGGGCCTTATGGGACGATGTTGCTGGCCGATCTTGGCGCTGAGGTTATAAAAATCGAGGACCCGTCTCGCGGAGGCGATGTGTCTCGCTCAGTGGGACCTTACATGCTCGGAGACGGCGATAGCGAGTTCTTCCAGACGTTTTCGTTGGGTAAGAAGTCGGTTACGCTGGACCTGAAGTCTGAAGAGGGGCGGGCTCAATTTGAAACGCTGGTCAAATCGGCTGATGCGGTCGCGAATAATTTGCGCGGTGATCAGCCAGACAAGCTTGGGCTGACCTATGAGGCGCTGAAAGGCGTGAACTCCAAGATCGTGTGTGCGCACCTCTCTGCTTATGGACGAAAATCGGAGCGCGCCGCCTGGCCTGGCTACGACTATCTGATGCAGGCAGAAGCAGGTTTCATGTCGATGACCGGAGAGCCGGACGGGCCACCCGTCAGGTTCGGGCTGTCCATGGTCGATTTCCACACGGGCAGCCACCTTGCGACAGCGCTGCTCGCGGGCATTCTCGGGGCCAGTCGCTCAGGTGAGGGGTGCGATCTCGATGTCTGTCTGTTCGACACGGCGTTACATCAGCTTTCCTATCCAGCCACCTGGTATCTAAATCAGAACCATGTCACCGGACGCCTGCGGCGCGGCGCGCATCCA
>JANSXJ010000445.1 GCA_024743015.1 Hyphomonas sp.
ATGCGAACCCACAGCCCTATCAGCGCGACGACTATCTCGGCCTGTATCAGGATCCGAGCCATGCGCCGCATCCGGAACCTACAAACAGCCTGATCCAGCAATATGCCCGCGATGGCCTGAGCAAAGTCGGTCATCATGGCATCACCGACTCCATGGGCGTGCCGCGTGCGGACCTTCCCAAATGGGATGACATTCAGATCATCACCGCCCAGTTGCACAAGATGCCTCTCCTCGACGATGAGCCTGTTGAAACCAAAGTCGTGATTGGACCAAACGCGCAAAAACCGCTGGAACTCGACATCCCCCTTTTTGTTTCAGACATGAGTTTCGGCGCTCTGTCGGAGCCCGCGAAAGTCTCGCTCGCTCGCGGTGCGGAGCTCGCTGGCACAGGGATTTGCTCCGGCGAAGGCGGCATGTTGCCGGAAGAACAGGAAGCCTGCTCGCGCTATTTCTACGAACTCGCCTCTGGGCGGTTCGGGTTTTCCTGGGATAAGTTGGACAAAGTCCAGGCCTTTCACTTTAAAGGCGGGCAAGGCGCCAAGACCGGAACAGGCGGTCATCTACCGGGCAACAAAGTACAAGGCAAAATAGCCGAGGTGCGAGGCCTGACTGAAGGGGAAGCCGCGATCTCTCCTCCCCGATTTCCAGACTGGACCGACTGCCTTCAAGTCAAGGATTTCGCAGACGAAGTCCGTGACCGGACAGGCGGCATCCCGATCGGATACAAACTCTCGGCGCAGCATATCGAAAAGGACATTGAGTCCGCGCTGATTGTCGGGGTCGATTATATCATCCTCGACGGACGCGGCGGCGGCACGGGCGCAGCCCCGACGATATTTCGAGACAATATTTCCGTCCCGACCATTCCGGCGCTGGCGCGGGCGCGAAAGTACCTTGATGAAGCCGGTCGGCCAGACGTATCGCTTGTGATTACGGGCGGACTGCGCACCCCCGGTGATTTCGTGAAAGCCATGGCACTTGGCGCGGATGCGATAGCGGTTTCGAATGCAGCCATGCAAGCGATTGGCTGTATCGCCATGCGCGCCTGTCACACCAATAACTGTCCCGTCGGGATCGCAACTCAGAAACCACATCTCGTCTCACGCCTGGTGATCGAGAAATCGGCGCAGCGCCTCAAAAACTTCTTCGAAGCCTCGACCGATCTTATGAAAGTGATGGCGCGCGCCTGTGGACATAGTAAGCTGTCCGAGTTTGGCTCGGATGATTTAGTTACGTTCAGCCGTGAAATGTCCGACCTGTCAGGGGTCAATTATGCAGGAGTTGGACGATGAGCGAAGCCGCCGCGGAAACGCTGGTTCTGGCGCTTGGCATATATGCCTTGATCGGGCTGTTGGTCGGGTTGATCTACATGTTTGGCGGTGCTGGCCGCATTGATCCTGCCGCCAGGGGCAAGGGCATGCCGGTCCGGGTCAGACTGTTGATTGTTCCTGGAATCATCGGGTTGTGGCCACTGATGCTGACCAAACTGTTCACGCAAAAGGAGCCCCCGGTCTCATGAAACGGGCACACAGACGCGTTCATTTCGGCATGTGGGTGATTATTGGACCGCTCATCATGTGGCTCCTCGCTTTGGCCTTTGCCGATTTACCTGAAACGCCGGGCAACGAAGAACTCCCGGCCGAGATAGTCGAGGAGGCGAACTAATGTCCCACGATTACAAAATGGTGCAGTGGAACCCGTTCAAGAAGCGGTTTGTCGTCTGGATGGTCAGTGGCATTGCGCTCTATCTGACGTCCTTCGTGGCGCTGACTTATGCGACGCAGCCACCGGGAAATAGCCTCACGCCGATCCAGGCGATGATCCGGGCCACCGGCACACTCGCCTTTCTGATGCTCAGATTCATTCTATGCATCGGCCCCGTGGCACGCTTTACCCACCGGTTTCGGCCATTCCTATACAATCGGCGTCATATTGGCGTCGCGACGTTCCTCGTCGCGCTGGTACATGGCGGACTGGTGCTGCTTTGGTATCACGGCTTTTCGGAAACCAATGCGCTCGTCTCTCTGTTCATTTCAAACCCGCAATATGACAGCATTTCCGGGTTTCCGTTCGAGGTGCTCGGCTTCATCGCTCTGATCATCATGTTCCTGATGGCGGCCACCAGTCACGATTTCTGGAACGCCAATCTCGGGCCGAGTGTCTGGAAGGCGCTGCACATGGGCGTCTACATCGCCTATGGACTGCTCGTCGCACACATCGCGCTCGGCATCCTGCAATTCGAGAAACGGCCGATCTTTTTCCTGATCCTGGGTGCGGGGGCCGCCACGGTCGTCGCCTTGCATCTGATTTCTAGCATAGCGAGCCTGCGCCTGTCCGATCGTATCGGTCATGAAGGCTGGCTGCGCGTGGCTGAGGTGGATGAGATTGAAGATTCGCGCGCCAAGATCATCCGCCCGGTGAATGGCGACGCCATTGCCGTGTTCCGGGACGGTAACCGGATTGCTGCAGTTTCAAATATATGCCGCCATCAAGGCGGGCCGCTTGGCGAGGGAAAAGTCGTCGATGGGTGTATCACCTGCCCCTGGCACGGCTTCCAATACAGGATGGAGGATGGACAGTCGCCGCCGCCGTTCACTGAGAAAATCGCAACCTATGCGACCCGAATTCTGGACGGTGTCGTCTACGTAAATCCAAAACCGAACGCCCCGGGCACAGCTCAGGCACCGAGCGACATAGGAGCTTCATCATGAGCGACGATGACTTCTTCATTGGCTGGGCCAAGACGCCGCAAATTGACCGTCGTTTCATGATGGCGGCAGGTCTCAGCGTCATAACCGGGACAACGGCTGTCGGAATAGGCGTTGCCGCCCGGCAGCGTCCGGTTGGTCCTGGCACCTGGAACATGGGTAACGTTCGCGAATGGCGCGGTATTGCTACTGCTGAACCTTACGCGATGCTGCGCACGCTCGATCTGGATGGCACAGAGCGGACGGCCTTGCTGGGCTGTCAGGGAAAAT